>NZ_JBSSAH010000032.1:0-35144 GCF_054058415.1 Thermostichus sp. MS-CIW-38
CTGAGCAGGGCAAGTCCTACCGCAGTGGCAAGTCGTTCAAGTGTGGGCACTGTGGATGGGAAGGAGATGCGGATTTGAATGGTGCGAATGTGATTACGCTTTTGGGGGCTGCTGTAAACCAGTCTAGAGGTTCGTGGTTGGCTTGCCAACTGCAGGGCTACCGAAAGCCCGCTCTGTACTGCGAAGCAGTCAGGGTCGGGTAGTTTACGCAAACACCACCGTTTTGTTGTGGTACACCAGCACCCGATTCTCCAGGTGATACCGCACTGCCCGTGCCAGGACTAGGCGTTCCATGTCGCGGCCTTTGCGGACGAGGTCGGCAACGGTATCGCGGTGACTGACCCGCACCACGTCTTGCTCGATGATCGGCCCTTCGTCCAGATCTTCGGTGGCATAGTGGGCAGTCGCGCCGATGATCTTCACCCCCCGTTGATGGGCGCGGTGGTAGGGGTTGGCTCCGGCAAAGGCGGGCAGGGTGGAATGGTGAATGTTGATGACCGGCGGGGCTTGGCGGAGCAGCGACCCACTCAAGACCTGCATGTACTTGGCCAACACCACCAGGTCAATTCGATATTCCTGCAGGAGAGCGAGCTGACGGGCTTCGGCTGCGGCTTTGCCCTCTGGAGAAACGGGGATGTGGTAGTAATCGATACCGAAGGAGCGGGCCACCGATTCCAGGTCGGGGTGATTGCTGATGATCAAGGGGATCTCGGCGGGCAGTTCTCCCGCCCTTTGCCGCCAGATCAGATCCAAAAGGCAGTGGCTTTGCTTGCTGGCCCACAACGCAATGCGACGGCGAGTGTCGGAAAAATGCAGTTCCCAGTTGGCTTGGATCCCACGGGCAATACCCGAAAAGGCGGGGACAATTTCCCCTCGCTCCAGTTGGAAGCCCTGCAAGTCCCACTCGATGCGGCTCAAGAACAGTCCTGCCTCGGGATCCGTATGGTGATCGGCGTGAATGATGTTGCCGCCGTAGCTGTAGATGAAGCTGGAGAGCTTGGCTACCAGCCCTTTTTGATCAGGGCAAGATACCAACAGGGTGGCACTGGGCATCGGTAGACAACAGCCTCAACTTTGTGGGGACTGGCTCTCCCCAAGAGCAATCCATTCTCAATCTACCCGGTTGATCTCTTCCAATAGCCAGGGATCCACCGGCTGGCCATCCCAACGCTTTAGGTCGATGCGAATCCACATCGCCGCAGAAGAGCCGGCAGGGGGCAGTTCCTGGTGAAACGAGATCTCATAGTCAGACGGGTTTTGGCCATGCTGCCGCAGCCAGGTCTCCACCTTAGCAGGAGCGAAGTAGGACTGCCCTTGCTCGAACAGGCGCGTAATTTCCATGCCGAAGCAAAGGGGGTTAAAGCGGGGCATAGACTAAGCAGCGTCTGCGGTTTGAGCGTCGTCGGCTACGGATGGGGGGGGAGCCATCTCTGAGGTGGGTGTATCGGCTGTGGCGACCGACTCGGCTTTGGGCTCAGCCGCGGCTGCTGTTCGGGAAACCTTGGGAGGGGCGGCAGCCGTTGTCCCGCGGGTGGCTTTTTCCAGCTTTTGGGCCTCTTTGTTCAGTTGCGCCTCGAACTCTCTGGAAGCATCCTGCAGACTGCGCAGGGTTTTGGCCAGCGTGCGACCAATCTCCGGCAGTTTGCGGGGCCCAAAAACCAAGAGAGCCACCGCAAAGATGACCAACATTTCCGGCAGTCCAACACCCAAAAAATTCATGAGCCTCGGCAGAGTACGGTTTGGTCGGGATCCCTTCCCTAGACTGACATTTTCTTGCCGCGGGCTGCAAGTAACTGCCGGCTCTCCTCATCCATTCTGATGGCTTTGGTTGGCTCTGGTGTTTTGCTCTCAGCTCATCCAGGCCAACCTCTCCCTGGCCGGCCAAGTCAAAATGGTAGAATTGCATCATTAATCAATGTTCTTCATTGGCCTAGGCTTGCCCATGCTCCAAACCCTACAAAAGCTCCTCGGGGATCCTAACGATCGGAAGATCCGGCAGTACCGTCCTGTCGTCAAGCTGATCAACTCGCTGGAGATCGAGATCGCCTCTCTTTCGGATGCGGAGCTCAAGGCCAAGACCACAGAGTTTCGCCAGCGCTTGGACAGAGGAGAATCTCTGGACGATCTCTTGCCGGAGGCGTTTGCCGTGGTGCGGGAGGCCGCCAAGCGAGTTTTGAACTTGCGCCATTACGACGTACAGCTCATCGGCGGCATGGTGCTGCACGAAGGCCAGATTGCCGAAATGAAAACCGGCGAGGGGAAAACCCTGGTCGCCACCCTGCCTGCCTACTTGAACGGCCTGACTGGGAAGGGGGTTCACATCGTTACCGTCAACGGCTACTTGGCGCGGCGCGACTCGGAGTGGATGGGGCAGGTGCACCGTTTCTTGGGCCTGACGGTCGGTCTAGTGCAAGAGGGCATGTCACCCGAAGAAAAGCGCCGCAGCTACAACTGCGACATTACCTACTGCACCAACAGCGAGCTGGGCTTCGACTACCTGCGGGACAACATGGCCACCGATATCAAGGAGGTGATGCAACGGCCCTTTAACTACTGCATCATCGACGAGGTGGACTCAATCCTTATCGACGAGGCCCGCACTCCCCTGATCATCTCCGGTCAGGTGGCTCGCCCCTCCGAAAAATACCTGCGGGCAGCCCAGGTGGCGCGGGAGCTGATCCGAGATGAACACTATGAGGTGGATGAAAAAGCCCGCAACGTCATCCTTACCGACGAGGGGTTTGAAGCCGCCGAGCGGTTGCTGGGGGTCTCTGACCTGTTTGATCCCAAGGATCCCTGGGCGCACTTTGTCTTTAACGCGGTGAAGGCCAAAGAGCTCTTCATCAAGGATGTCCACTACATCGTCCGCAATCAAGAGGTGGTGATCGTGGACGAGTTCACCGGGCGGGTGCTCCCCGGCCGCCGCTGGTCTGATGGGCTGCACCAGGCGGTGGAGGCCAAAGAGGGGGTGCCGATTCAAAGCGAGAGCCAAACCCTGGCCACCATCACCTACCAAAACCTTTTTCTGCTCTATCCCAAGCTTTCCGGCATGACGGGCACGGCTCGCACTGAGGAGGCCGAGTTCGGCAAAACCTACAACCTGGAAGTTACGGTGATCCCCACCAACCGACCCATCCGCCGCAAAGATGCCCCCGACTTGGTGTACAAGACCGAAAGGGGCAAGTGGCAAGCGGTTGCCGAGGAAATTGCCCACATGCACGCCCAGGGGCGCCCCGTCCTTGTGGGCACCACCAGCGTGGAAAAATCCGAACGCCTCTCGGCCATGCTCAAGGAAATGGGGATCCCTCACAACCTCCTCAACGCCAAGCCAGAAAACGTGGAGCGGGAGGCGGAGATCATTGCCCAGGCGGGGCGAAAAGGCGCTGTAACCATTGCTACCAACATGGCCGGTCGAGGCACGGACATCATCTTGGGAGGCAATGCGGAGTACATGGCCCGCCTCAAGCTGCGGGAACGGCTGATGCCCAAGCTGGCTCAATTGGACGCCGACAACCCCTTGGGATCCGTTCAGATGGTGGGACGGGGGGGTGGCCAGGGATTTGGTGGGACAGCACCCAAGCCGAAAAAATCCTGGACGGTGGTCTCCCCCAATTTTTACCCCTGTGAGCTGTCGGCCCGCACCAACCAAGCTTTAGACGAAGTGGTGGCAGCAGCCGTGACCAAGTATGGGCTGAACCGTCTGCCAGAGCTGGTGGTGGAGGATCTCATCGCAGTAGCTTCCGAGAAAGCGCCGGTGCAGGATCCGCTAATTTTGCAACTGCGGGAGGTTTACAACAGCATCAAAGCCGAGTACGAAAAAATTACCGAGGCCGAGCACGAAGAGGTGGTGAGGCTGGGGGGCCTGCATGTGATCGGTACGGAGCGCCATGAATCCCGCCGTATCGACAACCAGCTGCGGGGCCGCGCCGGGCGACAAGGGGATCCCGGCTCCTCGCGGTTTTTCCTCAGCTTGGAAGACAACCTGCTCAAGATTTTCGGTGGCGACCGGGTAGCCAAGCTCATGGACATGTTCCGGGTGGAGGAGGATATGCCCATCGAGCACCCGCTGCTCAGCAGCAGCCTGGAGAATGCGCAGAGAAAAGTGGAAGTATACTACTTCGACATGCGCAAGCAGGTGTTCGAGTATGACGAGGTGATGAACAACCAGCGGCGGGCCATCTACTCAGAGCGGCGGCGCATCTTGGAGGGGGAAAACCTCAAGACCAAGATCCTTGACTATGTGCGCAAAACCGTTGGCGAGATCGTGCGAGCGCATGTCAACCCAGAGCTGCCCCCGGAAGAGTGGGAAATTGACAAGCTGACCGCCAAGATGCAGGAGTTTGTGCCGCTCCTGAAGCAAAACCTCAAGGTTGAGGATCTGCGGGATCTCTCCTACGAGCAGATCTTGGACTACCTGATCAAGCAGGCAGAGCTGGCCTATGAGGCCAAAGAGGCTTTTCTGGATACCTTTGAGCCCGGTTTGATGCGCAAGGCAGAGCGCTTTTTCCTGTTGCAACAGGTGGACACCCTCTGGCGGGAACACCTGCAGCAGATGGAGGCGCTGCGGGAAGCTGTGGGCCTGCGAGGCTACGGTCAGAAGGATCCCCTGATCGAGTACAAGAACGAGGGCTACGAGCTGTTCCTGGAGATGATGGACAACATCCGCCGCAACACGGTGTACAACCTATTCATCTTTACTCCCCAGATTGTGCAAGTGCCCCAGGCGGCGCGACCGGCTCCGGCACCCACTGCGGCTGCCAGCCCTGATCCCAGCTCTGCTTCAGGGGTGGTGGAAGCCGATTTCACGGAAGAATAATTGGCGTAGAGAGAAGTCAGCGGGGGAGGAGGATCTGTCGTAATGCCTCTTTCAGTTGTGGGTACTGGAAGGTAAAGCCCATCTGCAAAGCCGCTTGCGGGATCACTTTCTGCCCCGTCAAAACCACTTGAGCTGCCTCGCCCAACAGCAGTTCCAACGCCAGCTCCGGCACAGGCAACCAAGAGGGGCGACCCAAGACCTGGCCTAAGGTTCGGCAAAACTCTTCCATCTGCACCGGGTTGGGAGCGGTGGCGTTGAACACTCCGGATCCCTGCTCCAGCAGGAAGCAGACCAAGCTCACCCAATCCTCGCGGTGGATCCAAGACAGCCATTGTTTGCCGGAGCCGATCGTTCCGCCGATAAAGAACTGAAAGGGGGCCAGCATCTGCCCCAGCGCTCCTCCATCCGGCCCCAACACAATCCCTGTGCGCAGGATGGCCAAACGGATCCCCAACTCCTCAGCCGACCGGGCGGCAGCTTCCCAGGCCTGACAGACTCCTGCCAGAAAATCTTGGGCTGGGGGATCCGTCTCTGTTAAGGGTTCTCCTGCCGGATGGGATCCGTAGTAACCCACCGCCGAGCTGCTGATCATCACCTGGGGCTTTTGGTTGAGGGAGGCGAGGGCTTGGACAAGGGCCTGGGTGGTTTCCACACGGCTACGACGGATTTCTTTTTTCTTGGTCTCTGTCCAGCGAGAAGAAGCCAAAGGCTCTCCGGCCAAGTTGACAATCCCCTCGTACCCTTCCAGGGCGGCTGCCCAGGCTTGCGGTTGGTAGGGATCGTAGGGCAGCAGCTTGAGGTTGGGGGATTCCCCCAAAATGCGGCGGGCCTGCTCCAGGCGGCGGGTCAAGACCAAAACCTGATCCCCTTGCTCCAGCAGACGGGCCACCAAGCGACGCCCGATAAAACCACTTCCACCCGTGATGACAATGCGCATGATGTGGATCCGACTTGCATCTGCACAAGCCCTGTGCCGCCCTTGTCCTTTGAACGGTGCAGAGCCTTTCCGCTATTCGAACCTCTAGCCTAGCGCGTTTCCTGCCCCGCGTTGGCCATTGCCTGGGATCCCGCCATCCGTTTGCTGAGCTTGGCGAAGTGGCAGAGCCCAAGAAAGCCCAAGAATAAAAATGTTTTGCGGCAAAGCCTGACACACCTGGAAAAATCGGCTTCAATAGGCCCTAGCTGCGCTTCTTGGCAGCAGAGGTGGTTCATCGTCCCCCTATTTTCTTCCCTTCACCCGTGACACCCAAGTCTTCTTCCCGTACCCCGGCTCGCCACGTGTCTATGCGTGCAGAGCAGGTTGCTGGGCCGCGGCTGGACATCTCTGTTGCTCCACGAGTGCATCGCTCCCAAGGGCAGGGATCCCTGGTTCGGGCAGGGTTTCCCTCCTCTCTCCCAATTTCCGGTCGGCGGACGATCCCTGTCCAGCGCTCCCGCCGGCGCGGACGGCAAGAACCTGGCCACGAGCCTCAAGTCTGGGAGATGGCCTGTCACATCGGGGTGAATGTCTTGTTTACGGCGGCTGCCCTCAGTGGTTTGTATCGCCTCTTGCCGGTGCAGTTGGCTCAGCACCACCGGCTCCAGGTTCTGGAGCGGCATATCGAGGTCTTGTCCACTCGGATTTCTCGGCTGCAGGAGGGGGTGGATCGAGGTATGGATCCCTTGCAGCAGGAGGCCCTGATCAAGGAACGGCTGAATCGGGTGCCACGCAATCAAATTCAGGTGCGTTTGGTGGATCCCAGTACCTGGGTGGCGGACGACGAGAAGAACACCCACCCTTCCTGGATCGGGCAGTCCACCCAGCCGTCTGCCAGGCCGTAGGCTGCCTCTGCCTAGGCTTGTTTGAGAAGCAAGGCCACCTCTTTGGCAAAGTAGGTGAGGATGATATCGGCACCGGCCCGCTTCATGGCCAGCAGGGATTCCATCATCACTTTTTTGCCGTCGATCCAGCCTTTTTGTTCGGCGGCTTTGATCATGGCGTACTCGCCGCTGACGTTGTAAGCGGCCACGGGCAGATCCGTCGATTCCTTGACTCGGTAGATGATGTCCAGGTAGGCCAGGGCCGGCTTCACCATCACCATGTCCGCCCCCTCGGCTTCGTCCAGCTCCACTTCCTTGATGGCTTCCCGAGCATTGGCAGGATCCATTTGATAGCTTTTCTTGTCTCCGGATTTGGGCGCGGATCCCAGGGCATCGCGGAAGGGGCCGTAGAAGGCAGAGGCATATTTGGCAGAATAGGCCAGGATCGCCACATCGGTATAGCCTTGGTCGTCCAGGGCCTCCCGAATGGCGCCGACGCGACCATCCATCATGTCCGAGGGGGCCACAATGTCGGTTCCCGCCTCTGCTTGGGAGAGGGCTTGCTTGACCAAAACTTCCACCGTCTCGTCGTTGAGGATCACCCCATCCCGCACAATGCCATCGTGGCCATCGCTGTTGTAGGGATCCAAAGCCACATCGGTTACCACCAAAATCTCGGGAATTTCCTGTTTAATCCGCCGCACCGCCCGCTGGATCAAGCCCTCTGGGTTGAAGCACTCCTGCCCGGTGGGATCCTTTTTCTCTTCCGGCACCACCGGGAACAGGGCCACCGCCGGGATCCCCAATTGAGCGGCTTCTTCCACCTCCTTTAGCAGCAGGTCTAGGGTGTAGCGGTAGCAGCCGGGCATCGACTCCACTTCCTGCCGCTGGTTCTCCCCCTCCATGACAAACAGGGGATAGATCAGATCCTGCACCCGCAGGTGGGTTTCCTGCACCATCTGGCGGAAGGCCTCTGTGCGCCGCAGCCGACGGGGACGGTAGATCAGGTCTTGGCTCATGAGAGCAGGGGGAAAGAGGGCGTTTCTATTTTGCCATGAGGTCGGTAGGGGCTGAGCTGGTCGTCCGGCGAGGGGCGACATCCGGGGCAGAGGGGAAATGCCGGGCCAGCCAGCGGTGGAGGGTCTCTTTTACCGCTTCCGCTTGGCAGTCGTGCAAAAGATCGTGGCGCGACCGGGGAAAATCGTGGATCTCTCCCTGGGGCAGCCGACGGGCAAAATCCACAGCTCCCGCAGGATTGACGACGATATCGGCGGAGGTGTAAAGCAGCAAAACCGGCAGGCGGAGCCGATGGGCTTGGTCGAGGCAGCGCTGTCCACTGCGCACCAGTTCGGCTGTAAATCTGGCCCGCGTCACACCGCACATGTAGGGATCCGCCGCAAAGGCGGCTTGCTGCTCGGGTAGGGAAGTCACCCGCGCCGGCTCGTAGAGGCCGGTCAAGGCCAACTGGGGAATAACCCTGTCCAAAACTTGCAGAAGGGCGTGGGTAAAAGGGGTGAAATAGTGGTCGATGCGAAAAGCCGGAGAGATGAGAACCAGGCCCTGCACTTGGTCGGGATGGGCGAGGGCATATTCCGTAACCCAGTTGGCCCCCGCGCTGTACCCGCACCAGATCTGCGGGATCCCTTTCTGCGGCCAGACCTGCTGGGCGATCCTCTCCAGATCCGCTTGATATTGGCTGAAGCGGTCGATCCAGCAGCGGATCCCGCCGGAGCGACCAAATCCCCGCATGTCGGGAGCCAAAACCTCCCACCCTTGAGCAGCCAACTCGCCGGCCAAAGGGCAAAACCCGCCGCCGTGATCCCCTTTACCGTGCAAAAGCAACACCCGTCCGCAAGGGGATCCCTGGGGCCAGTGGTGCAGAAAAGCCGGGATCCCATCGGAAAGCGGCAACTCCTGGGGCCGATAGATCCCCGACGAAGGTTGCGGCTGAGCTCCCGACCGCCCATCCAGAGCCTCTAAGTCACCTAACCGATCAAAAGGCATGGGCAAATCCAACACACGTCCGGCAAGACCCGACAAAGCCACAAATCCTATCTTCCTATGTCCCAGTCGCCCGCGAGCGTTGCTGCCGCTGAGGAGTTGCAATCTTTGTTTCCAGCCCAAAATATTTCTTAACAATCTCTGCTCTTGCCGGGGATCCCTAACAGGCCAAGCTTTGCAGCTTTTCCTGAGGGCGTGATGAAAGGAGCTCTCAGGGCGAACTGGGGCCATTTGCGGGAAAAAGGGCCGCTGAGAGGTATGATGTTGTGAAGAAGTTTTGCGGGGTCTCAGGTTGAACGGGATCCCCTCTCTGGGGTGGTTCACCCTTGTTTTACGATTGCCTTATCGCTTCATCAGTTCACTCAGTCGGAAACGGGTTGCTGAAACTATGCTGTTACTGAAAATCTCTGTTTACGCGGTTGTCATCTTTTTTGTGGGGCTTTTTGTGTTTGGTTTTTTGAGCAACGATCCCTCCCGCAACCCCAACCGTCGAGACCTGGAGTAGGGGATCCCGCCTTGGGCAGCTTGCGAACCCAAGTGATAACCGGCTCATAGCTTGAGGGGGCATGCCTCTGGCCCTGTTTTTGTGGAACTCTGCCGGTCGCACCGGCGGCGCGGAACGCTAGCCCTGGGGAAATTGACGCCTGTGGAGATCCCTCCGGCGGTGCGGCGACGCAAGCTGCTGCTGGTTAGGGGTTGTGGAAGCAAGAAGAAAGCCGCAGCGGTGAGCAAGATTCAGTCCTTGTTCGGACTTCGGCCCGCTGGTGGGCATTCCCCTCTGGAGTGAATGGCCTCGCCTCAAAGCTGGCAACTCGGCTGGCTCACTGGAAGGCGGTAATCAGCAATGTCTGGGATCCGGAGCGATTCTGTTGGTCAAACGCGGTAATCCGGAACTGCCAAACGCCGATGGGATCCCCGAGGGCAACGCGGAAATCGGTACTGAAGCTACAAAAGGTGGCCCCGGGATTGCAGCCGGCCTGCTGCGGGCTGAAGAATTCCCTCTGCACACGCACGCCGCTGGGGTTGAAAGTTTCCAGCTCGAGGAACTGCGTTGGACGAGCACCACCCGGCACACTCACCTGCACCGTAAAAGCCGGCGTGGAGGTGCCTACCCGCACCGAGGTGGGCGCATTGATAAACGAAACCGTTGGGCCTTGGGGTGGGGGCAGGGTCGAGCCCCCTGAGCTGCCGCCATCTCCACAGGCAGCCAGCCCGGTTGCCAAAAAGCCGGTGGCCAAAAGGATCAGAGCAGTACGTTGCATCCCTCAGTTCCTCACGAAAACCCGTCAATCCTCACAAGACTTGACCAGAATCTACGCCTCCATCTGGGACTGCCGTTGGGGTTAGCACGGCTCTAAGTTACTTTCTGCCGCCGCAGCCTGAGAAAGGAGGCGCCCCGACCCAAATCTGCATGGGCCTTTGCGCACAGTTGGTTCCTCCGCTTCAGAGCAGCAGCAAGCGCCGCAACAGCAACGCTATCACCGCAACAAAGCTGGCCACGATGAGCTGTCCCGGCAGAGTATAGCCGGAGTAAAGCCCTATCAACCTCAGCAACTCCTCGTTCCAGGGTTGTGTGGCCAAAAGGTAGAGAATCCCGGTCAGGTGAACCAAGGCCAAAGCCACCAAGCTGCCGGATCCCAACTCTTGGAGGCCCACCGGGGAGTCAGGGATCCCTCCTGCCAACCGCTTCCCATCGACAGCACGTTGGCGGGCCAGAGGAGAAGGATAGGGATCCCGTTGCGGAAAAGCAATTGTCCCGCAGGCCCAAGCTCCCGGCAAAAACCCCAGCAAGTAGCCAAAGGCAGGCTGGTATAGGTACTGCCACCCTCCCCCTTGGGCAAACACCTGTAGCCCTGCCAGCCCCAACCCTAGGTAGACGATCTGGGCGCACACCGCCGCCACCGGCCCCGCCAAACAAGCCGTCAGCAACACGCCCCCAATTTGCAGCGAGAAGCTGTATCCCCCCAACCCAGGCAGCTCCGGCGGAAAACTCAAATGGGTTAGGGTGCCCAAAATGGTCAGGAGGACCCCAATCGCCGTCCAAAGCCATTCCAGAGGAGTTAAGAGCAAGCCAGACCGCATAAACCGAGAGGAAATTTTTCCCTATGCTAAGAAAGGGAAGGGGCAGATGGGGTGGGCAAAAGGTGGTCAAGGCAGAGTGGATTGAACTGGCCCAGGCCCTGGCCGATGCTGCCGGAGCGGTGATTCGCCCCCTGTTTCGCAGAGAACTGCAAGCCGAATACAAAGAGGCCCGCTCCCCAATTGTGACGGTGGCCGACCGGGAGGCAGAGCGGGCCATGCGGGCTTTGCTCATGGCCCAAGTGCCAGAACACAGCATCCTTGGCGAAGAGTTTGGTTTTCACCAGACGGGATCCCTCTACACTTGGGTTTTGGATCCCTTGGATGGCACCATCGCCTTTTCCACCGGCAAGCCCACCTTTGCTACTCTGATTGCCCTCTTGGAAGAAGACCGCCCCATTTTGGGCATCATCGATCAGCCGGTGTTGCGCGAACGCTGGCTGGGGGTACGGGGACAGCCCACTCAATGGATAACCCCCTCTCACCGACAGGCTGCTCAAACCAAGGCCAATACCGACCTCAGCCGCGCCTACTTGAGCTGTACCACCCCTGATTTGTTCACCCAACCCGACCAACAACGGTGCTTCCAGGGGCTCAGCCAAGCAGTTCACGTTACCTCCTATGGGGGCGATGGCTACCAGTACGGCCTGCTGGCCAGCGGCTGTGTGGATCTGGTGATGGAGTGTGGCCTTGCCCTCTACGATTTTGCTGCCCTTGTGCCGGTGATTGAGGGATCCGGTGGCGTGATTACCGATTGGCGAGGGGATCCCTTAACCCGCACCTCCACGGGAGAAGTGTTGGCGGCAGCCAACCCCAGCTTGCATCGACAGGCCCTGGCCGCGATTCAAAAAAGCGGGATCTACCCAGCGAAATAAGCAGGCTCATTGCCAGGTTTCCACTTGATGTTGCAGCCCAGGCTGGGCTTTTGGTCGGGATCGATGGGCTTGCCGGCCAGAAGGTTATCCAGCGCCGCCCGCAAATCTTTGCCCGTCACCGGCACATCGGTCAGGCTGGGACGGCTGTCGTCCAGTTGACCGCGATAGACCAACTTGCGATCCGCGTCGAACAAGAAAAAGTCGGGGGTGCAGGCGGCGGTGAAGGCTTTGGCCACCTCTTGGGTTTCGTCGTAGCAGAAGGGGAAGGTAAAGCCCAAGGTCTCGGCCATCTTCTTCAAGTTCTCTGGGCTGTCATCCGGGTATTTCTCCACATCGTTGGCGCTGATGGCTACAATGCCGACGCCGCGATCCTTGTAATCTCTGCCAAGGCGGGCCAGCTCCTCTTGCACGTGCTTCACATAGGGACAGTGCTGGCAGATGAACATCACCAGCAGGGCCGGCTTGTCGGCAAAGGTGGAGAGGGAGATGGTTTGGCCGCTCACCACATCCGGCAGGCTGAAGTCAGGGGCTGGGGTGCCCAAAGGCAGCATGGTTGAGGGGGTACGGGCCATAACAAACCTCCAGCGTAAGGTTTCCTCAATCATTGTGGATCATCCTGCTCCCACAGGAGCCGTCGCAAGGGGATCTCGCCGGCAAACGGGAGCGCCGGAAGGGATCCCAAGCAGGCCGGGGACAGCTTTTACAATTGGATAAGGTTGGCAACACGATTGTTGGGGAGCTGAGCCTTGAGCACCGCCGTCTTACCTGCTGCTCCTTTGGTGGATACTCACGTCCACCTCAACTACCCCGATTTTGCCGCGGATCTGCCCCAAGTGGCCGAGCGCTGGCGTCAGACGGGGATCCGGCGTTTGGTGCATTCTTGTGTAACACCGGCAGAATTCCCCCAGTTGCAGGCCATTGCCGACCAGTATCCGGAAGTATTTTTGTCGGTGGGGCTGCACCCTTTGGAGGCGGGCCAGTGGCAGCCCGATTTGGCCGAAAAGATCGCCCACCTGGCCGCCAGCGACGAGCGAGTGGTGGCTATCGGGGAGACGGGCCTGGATTTCTACAAGTCCAACCCGGCGGATATCGAGCGGCAAAAAGAATCCTTCTGGGCCCAGATTGCCATTGCCCAAGCGCAGGATCTGGCGTTGATCGTCCATTGCCGCGAGGCGGCAGCAGCCACCTACGCCATCCTCAAGGAGGCCATGGCCACGGGGGGGCCAGTGCGGGCGGTGATGCATTGCTGGAGCGGATCCCCGGTGGAAACCCGGCAGTTTGTGGAGCTGGGCTGCTACATCAGCTTCAGCGGCATTGTTACTTTCAAGAACGCCGAGACCGTCCGCCAGTCGGCCTTGGAGGTGCCCCTATCCCAGCTTTTGGTGGAAACGGATTGCCCTTTTCTGGCTCCCACCCCCTTCCGCGGCAAACGCAATGAGCCGGCTTACGTGCAGCGGGTGGCCCAAACCTTGGCGGAGCTGCTTGGGATCCCACCGGAAAAACTGGCAGAAGAAACCAGCCAGAACGCTGCTCGCCTGTTTCAGCTGCCTCTCCTCTAGCTCTGCTTTCCGAGGGCGCGGGTGAGCCGTAGGCCATTCCCGGCTCCAGATCTCAGGCGATTCCAACCCGGGAAACCCTGAGTTACCATTTTTAACTTTTTCTTTAACTTTTCTTTTGAGCCCGCTTACCTTTCTCAAAGACATCCTATGCTGGAAAAAAGGGATGTATCTCTAGATACTTCCCGTTAATCCCAGGGGCTAGGGGCTTGCAACTATGGATACTGAAACGTGGGCTGCCGCAGCTCGACCCAGCCGAGATGCCCTCATCAACCGCATCACCCACCAGATTCGGCAATCCCTGGAGCTGGAGGAAATCCTCAAGGCAACAGCGGAAGAGATACGGTCTTTTCTGGAAACGGATCGGGTGAAGGTGTACCGCTTCGACCCGGAAGGGCATGGGACGGTGGTGGCGGAAGCGCGAGGAGGGGAGCGGCTGCCCTCGCTCTTGGGGCTGACTTTCCCGGCAGGGGACATTCCCGAGGAGGCGCGGCGGTTGTTTCGCCTAGCTCAGGTGCGGGTGATTGTGGATGTGGAGGCGCAGAGCCGTTCCATCAGCCAGCCGGAGTCTTGGGGGTTGTCTGCTAGGGTTCCTCTGGGCGAGCCGCTGCAGCGGCCCGTGGATCCCTGCCATGTTCACTATTTGAAATCCATGGGGGTGGCCTCTTCCTTGGTGGTTCCCCTGATGCATCACCAGGAGCTATGGGGGCTGTTGGTCTCCCATCATGCTGAGCCTCGTCCCTACTCCCAAGAAGAGCTGCAGGTGGTGCAGTTGCTGGCGGATCAAGTTTCCATTGCCATTGCTCAGGCGGAATTGCTGGAGCAGGCGCGGCAGAAGGCGCAGCAGGAACGCCTCATCAACCAAATTGCTGCTCTAGTTTACTCGCCCCTGCACCCGGAGACGACCTTGACCACGGTGCTGGAGCAGCTTGCTGCCGGTTTGCAGGGGATCGGGGCACGGCTGCGGATCCACTTTATGGGCTCAGATACCCTCTGTTGTCATGGCGTGCAACCCCCGGCCAGCTACGACACCTGGCTACAGGAGCAGCTCGGAAGGGCCGGAGGAGCGGGGGGCTGGGTCAAGATGTGGTCGCTCTCCCACTTGGAGAAATGGCCGGAGCTGCAAGAGCAGATGAAGCAGACGCCCATTCGTGGCCTGCTGATGGTACAGCTTGTCTGGAATGACCAGCCCGTGGGCTGGCTGAGCGTGTTTCGCGCGGCCATCTGCCAAGAAACCCACTGGGCGGGTTACCGTTGGTTTGCTCAGGGGGATCCCAGACAAGAACTGCCTTTGATCTCTTTTGCTGCCTGGCGGGAGCTGAAAATTGACGAGCCTAAGGCTTGGTCAGCTGCAGAGCAAGAGCTGATGAGTCGGGTCGGGGTACATTTGGCCCTGTCCATTACGCAAAATCAGCTCTACCGGCAGTTGCAAACCCTCAACGCCCGTCTGGAGCAGGAGGTGCAGGAGCGGACGGCGGCCCTGCAGCGATCTCTGGCTATGGATGCCCTCTTGCAGCGGGTCACCGACCAGGTGCGCAGCAGTTTGGAGGAAGCCCAGATCCTGCGGGCAGTGGTGCAAGAATTGGCTCTGGGGCTGTCCATCCAAGGGTGCGATCTCTGTCTCTACGATTGGGCATCTGGCCAGGCGACGGTGCGCTATGAATACACCTCTGCTCTACCACCTGCCGGTGGGATCACCCTGACCTTGGCCGACTACCCCGATCTCTACCGGCACCTGCAAGGGGGTCAAGCGGTGCAATTCTGCCATTTGCCTGGGCAGGGCTGGATCCCCCGTCGGGAAGGGCTGACCCTGCTGGTGTGCCCGCTGCGGGATGACCAAGGGGTGCTGGGGGATCTCTGGCTGGCGAAGCCGGCAGCCGAGTGCTTTGATGAACTGGAGGTGCAGGTGGTGCAGCAGGTGGCGGATCACTGCGCCATTGCCATCCGCCAGGCCCGCCTCTACCAGGCTTCTGTGCAGCAAATTGGTGAGCTGGAGCGCCTCAACCGCCTTAAAGACGATTTTTTGAGCACCGTCTCCCATGAGCTGCGCACCCCCATCACCAACATGAAGATGGCCATCCAACTGCTGAAAACCGCCCGCGCCCCCCAAAAACGAGAGCAATATCTCAAGATCTTGGAGCAGGAGTGTGAGCGGGAGGCGGAATTGGTGAACGACCTGCTGGATCTGCAGCGGTTGGAGCAGGGATCCAAAACGCTCCATCTGGAAGAAGTGCCGCTGGCAACCTGGCTGCCCAGCGTGCTGGAGCCGTTTCTACAGCGGGCCCAGGCCAACCAGCAACGGTTGCAGTGGCAGATCGCGCCGAATGTGGGCAAGGTGCTCACCGATCAAGGTGGCCTGGAGCGGGTGGTGCAGGAGCTGGTCAACAACGCCTGCAAGTATACTCCCCCAGGGTGCAGCATCTGGGTAACAGCGCAGCGCTCTGGCCCGCAGCAGGTGGAAATTCGGGTGATCAACGAGGGAGTAGAAATTCCCCACAGCGAGTGGGAGCGCATCTTCGAGAAGTTCTACCGCATTCCCAGCGGGGATCCCTGGAAGCGGGGCGGCACCGGCCTGGGCCTGGCTTTGGTCAAGCAGTGGATGCAGCGGCTGGGGGGCAGCGTCTCGGTGGAGAGTTCTCAAGGCAAAACCTGCTTTACCCTGGTGTTGCCGCAGGGATCCCTGCCTGTGCAGACATCCCCCCTGGCCTGTGCCTAGCGACATGAGCGACGCCCCCTCAGAAGCGCTGCGTCTGGCCGCCGAGCAGTTTAACCGGGGGGAATTTTACGCCTGCCACGACACCCTAGAGGCCCTGTGGATGGAAGCAGTGGATCCAGAGCGGCGCTTCTACCAGGGGCTTTTGCAAACCGCCGTGGCCTACTATCACCTGCAAAACGGCAACCGCCGCGGCTGCATGATCCTGTTGGGGGAGGCCAACCGCAAGCTGGCGGACTTTCTGCCCACCTACGCTGGATGGGATGTGCAAGCCCTGTGGCAGGCTAACCAGGGCATCCTGCGGCATCTTTCTCAACTGCAACCCCAGGATCCCCTGCCTTACCTGGCCATCCCCACCCTGAGTTGGGTTGAAGACTGACCTGAGCAGGCCCAACAGCGGCGCTAGCGCTTGGAGCGACGGGCTTTGCGCTCAACTTCGTTGCGTCGCCGCCGATCCCGCCAGTCGATGAAGGTAATGTAGCCAACGCCCAGGGTTACGGCTGTCAACAGCAAAAAGATGCTTCCGTAGGCGATGCGGGCGACCAAGGGAAGATCGGTTTCCATGGTGTGAGCGGGGGTAACCCCGTCAATATCGGCGGCAGGAACAACAAGATGAATGCAAGATGGATGTGAGGCTCAATCCAGGCATGACAAATTACATGCCGTTGCGCCCCCAGACCACCAGGGCAATGGAAAGAACGAAGAAGGTGGGGACGGCAATCCAGCCAAGGGTGATGATGTCCATAGGTCTAGCCCAGCTAAAGAGGGGTTATCTCGAGGTGATCCCATTTTACGAGAGGAGATCCCTTGTCAACGGACATCTACGAACACCTGTTTTCAGTTCAAGCTGGCTACAGTGGAGTTAAATCTGAAACGTCTGAGCCAAACGAGGTGGGATCCGATGGTACTGGACACATTGCCGCTGGTTGCCGCTGTAGCCATCGCCATTTTTATGCTGGTTTTTTGGGTGCGGGTGGTTCGAGAGGCCATCTGGACAACGGTGGGGATTGTAATCATCTTGGCCGTGTTGTACGTGGTCTTTAGAATTGGCCCGCGGCAGGTGCTGCAGGAGTTGCGGGATCCCTTTGCCCTTCTAGAACAGGTTTGGCAGGTGATCGTCGGTTGGTTCCAGGCCCTTCTCCCCTAGAGTTCGTTATCTGCTATACAGTTCCCTGATACAATAGAAAACACAGGGGGGCAGCCTATTGGAACTGCTGGCGAATGGTTTGTCCAGTCAAAAATCGATTCCCTCTCCGGTTTCCGCACTGCTCTACAGCACCTACGCGACTGAAGTTCTCGCCATGCCTTCTGACCCTGAATGGGATCCCCAAGACCCCACCCCAGAAGATGGGATCCCCATTCCTGCTGGCGTCAGCGGGACGGAGTCCTCAGACATCCAGGTGGAGGTGGAGGATTTGGGGGAGCGCCGCTGCCAAGTGCGAGGTCGCGTCCTGATTCCGGTGGAGCGGCAGCAGGTCTGGCAGGTTTTGACCGACTACGACCATCTGGCGGAGTTTATTCCCAACTTGGTGGAAAGTCGCGTCATTGGCCGTGAGAATGGCCGCACACTGGTACGTCAAGTGGGATCCCAAAAGGTTTTATTTGCCCAATTTTCTGCTGCGGTGGTGCTGGCTATCGAGGAGATCTTTCCTCAGCAGCTTCGCTTCCAAAAAACACAAGGGGATTTTCTTATCTTCGAGGGGTTTTGGGATCTGGCCGATTGGTCGGCCCATCAAACCTTGCTCACCTACCACCTGCAGGTCAAGCCTCCCCGCAGAATGCCTGTCGGTCTGGTGGAGCGCCGCATTTGCCAAGATTTGGCCCTGAACTTACAAGCCATTCGGGAGCGCTGCCTGAGTTTGTCGGATCATTCCAAGCCCGTTTGAGGCGCGCCCAATAGGTACCTCGTTCCCCAAGCGCTCCGCGCCGCTGACGCGACCACTCTCAGCCCTTCTGCCAAAGAAGAGGGGGGCTGGGGAACAGCTTTATTGCCATTTGTGGGATTTGATATTCGAGCTGGAATTTGCCAGGTGGATCCCAGAGGCAAAGTGGGCCGGTGGTCCTTCACCTTTCGAGTCTCAAGCAGCGATCGAGGGCTGTCCTTGGGTGTGTGGGTGCGCTATCGGCAGGGTGAAGTGGAAGGCACTGCCCTGATTGATCCCCCCCGATTCTGCCCAGATGCGCCCCCCCATGGCCTCAATGATCAGTCGGCAAATGGCTAGCCCCAAGCCCGTCCCACCCACCGAGCGCCGCAGGGATCCCTCTGCTTGATAAAACCGCTCGAAGATGGCTTGCAACCGGTCTGGCTCAATGCCGCGCCCGGTGTCGGCAACAGTGAACTTCACCATCGCCCCCGTCGATCCACCGGCTGGTGGCTCCACTTCTGCCCGAATCCAGATCCGTCCGGTGGAAGGGGTAAATTTGCAGGCATTGTCCAGCAGCTTACGCAACACCTCCACCAGCCACTCCCCATCCGCCCTAACCATTGGCAGCCGTTTGGGCAGCACCTGCTCGATGGTGGGCAAGTCTTCGTGCCGCCGTCGCGCTTTGACATTGCTCAGGGCCAGCTCCACACATTCTTGAGCAGACAACGGCTCGATATGCCAGCGAACGCGACCACTTTCCAGCTTGGAGAGGGTGAGAAAGTCCTGCACCAACTCCCGCAGCCGATCGGCATCTTGCAGGGCTGTGTTCAACATTTCCTGGCGCATCTCCAGGGGCATGTCGGGGTCGCTGGCCAAAGACTCCAAACACACCTGAATGGTGGACAGCGGGGTGCGCAGCTCGTGTCCGGTCACGGCAATCAGCTCTGATTTGGCCTGATCCAGAGCTGCCAACTGGCGATTGAGCTCTTCTAGGTGCTGATAGGCTTCTGCCTGCAAGAGGGCTACCCCCACTTGGTTGGCAATGGCTTCTGCCAACTCCAGAGTGGCCGGCTGCCAGCGGTGAGGGTGTTCGTGGTGTAGCTCCAATAGGCCCAGCAACCGCCCTTGATAGAGAATCGGCATGGCCACCCAAGCCCGAATTTGGGCCGGCTGCCACAGCTCCGGCACTCGCTGCAGGCGGGGATCCTTTTGGGTATCCTCGCAGCACACCACTTGTGCCGAGGCCATTGCCTCCCGCAAAAAAGGGTTGCTGGGAAGAGGCCACAGGGATCCCTTAAGGCTGCCCATCGTTAGGGTGCGGTACTCCTGCTCAATCTGAACAGCAGGGGCCTGGCCATCGTAACGGTAGATCAAACATCGCCCCACCTCTGCCACTTGCCCCAGCTCCTGCACAGCAATTGCCAAAATCTCGCCGGGATCCAAAGACTGGCGAATGGCACTGCTGATGCGGTTGATCAGATGCTCTTTGCGCTCTTGCACCCGAATGGTGCGGTAGGCCCGCTGCAGTTTGTATTGCCCTGCCTGGAGATAGGTGATCAGCCGCTCGGTAAAGGGGCCTGGATTCAGTTGGCTGGCGGAGTTTTGCGGGGATCCCTTGAGGTACTGGCGAAGGGGCTCAAGGCGAGGTTCCAGATCCGGTCGGTAACTGAGGATCTTGGGCAACAGGGCCAAAGCCGCTTGGACTGTAATCTGACGATCAAATGACCAGATCCCATCAAATTGGCGAGCTGCATCCATATCGCTGCTTTGCCAAGGACGCTCCCGCTGCATCTGCAAGCGTTCTCGACACACGAGGCAGGTGGCATAGTGGGCATCGATGACGATCAAGTGCCACTCCTGCACCAAGGGATCCTCTGGATCCAAGGGAATGGTGTGGTAGGGCAGGTCTGTCTGAGCAAAATCCTTTTCTGGGGTCGCCAACACAAACACGTCTTGGGCCATTGCGCTGATGCGCTGGTAGCGCCGTGCCTCCTGGCGGTAGTAGCGCTCCTTTTGAAAGTTAGCGAATACCCACGGGGATCCCTGCCCTTGCAGCACCTGATCCTCAATGGCGTGGCTGAGGGCAACCAAAGAGGATTTGAAATACAGTTGTGGGCGCAGGTGCGGCAAAGCCTGCAGCAGATCGCTCAATAGGGAGGTACGACTCTGGCGAAGGTAAGATCTAGAGCGGGTGGAGGCCATAACCCTACTGGCAAGCACAGATCACAGGCAGTACAGGGACACTTAACCCCAGAGAAGGAGGCTCGCAGTCTAGGTTTAGTCTAACGGTTGGGATCCCGCGGCGGAGGGAGCTTCATAAGGCGCAAGATCCAGCTAGCCCAAACTAAGAGATATAAAGTTTACGAAGTTATATGTAAGTCAGCCAAATGTCGGGATCCCGGTACAGCCAAGAGGACGTGCAGCAGATCCTCCAGCGGGCCATTGCCCGCCAGCCACGCCTGGGCGAGTTCACCCGCTCCCAACTGCAGGAGATGGCTGCCGAACTGGGGATCTCCCCCCAAGAGCTGGACTTGGCCGAGCAGGAATGGAAGGCCTGGCAAGAGCTGAACAGCCAACACCGAGAATTCCAGCGCTACCGCCGTCGGCAGTTTTACCAACTGCTGGGCCGCTATGGAATTGTCAACAGCTTTTTGCTGGGCTTAGACTGGCTCTCCGGTGGAGGGCTATCTTGGTCGCTGTTTATCCTCATGGGGTGGGGCTTGACCGTTGCCCTCAAGGGCTGGAACGCCTACCAAACGGAGGGTGAACGCTACGAGAAAGAGTTTCGCCAATGGCAAAGGAAACGCCAGAAAGATCTCCAGAGCAAGTAAGCCCAGCCTACCGGAGAAGTCTGTCCCGCTGATGGAGATGGATTTTTCTCCAAACTCTGAGTGGGAAGGGGCACCGCCGAGAGATGCTACCATAGATACTCAGCATCGCTGAATGCCCGTGCGGGCGTAGTTTAATGGTAAAACCGCAGTCTTCCAAACTGCTGTTGTCGGTTCGATTCCGTCCGCCCGCTTCCCAACACTGGGCAGGCCTTAAACTAAACCTCAAAACTCGCCTGCTGTAGGCCTTTCCGGGCCCAACCTAGCCCCAAGGCAACGGTTGAGTTCGGGGCGAAAAGTGTCTGCGAGGGGGGTGGAGAAGGAGCAAAGCAGGAGGAGTCTTGTGAGCTTTTGGTCTGACCGTGGCGTATCGCGGCTGGGGTGGTACTACCGTGGAAGGCGTTACCGGTTGTCGACGGGGGTGCCGGATACGACGGCAAGCCGGCGGGTGGAGTCGGAAGCTGGTTGCCTTGGTTAAGCTTCTCTAGGAGGAGCTAGATAAGGAAGACGCTTTCGGATCCCTATAGCCAAAGTACAGGGTATGTGGTTCCAAAAAGCATAGCTGGTTGAACCAAGCTGTGCTTTTTCCTCTCACAATCTGGCCGGTAATTTTTCTTAATCAGAACTTAATCTCAAAATAACCAGAAAATAACTTTTGGATGATTTTATTGAGGTATTCTGAGCTGTATTCAACTCCTAAAATAGGGGGAAACCTGGGAACCCCGAAGCCAAAGCTTCCCTCGGCTTCCTGCGAGTTTTGTGAGCGAAGTGGGATCCCTGCTACGCAGGGGGTGCTTCTATCCATATCCATGTGGTTGTGACTTATAGTGGCTGTGATAGATGTTGTCTGAAAAGCTGCAATACAGGCTTATTCTCCGGTGAATTTGGGCAATGCTCTCATTTGTGCCAGATCGGCAGTAAAGTGAGAGTAAATGCAAAAACCGATTTTGGAATGGTTAGGAGAATCACCGTGCGTCCTCTATCTTTGTTGGCGGTGCTTTGCAGCGTGGCTTTTGCCCAGCCTTTTGCGTGGGGATCCTTGAGCTCAGCCTGGGCTAAGCCTTCCGGGACGTTGCGTTTGTACACCTCCCAACCCGATGCAGATGCTCAGAAAACTGTTGCTGCATTTCGGGAAGTTTATCCAGAGGTTTCGGTGGAGATCTTTCGCTCCGGCACCGAGGAGGTGATCAGCCGCTTTCTTTTAGAAGCAGAAAAGGGCAGCCCCCAGGCAGATGTGTTGTTGGTGGCCGATGCGCCCACCTTTGAGCTGCTGAAAGCCCGCAATTTGCTGGAGTCCTACTGCAGCCCTGAGGCCAAAGCCATCGCTGCCACCTACTACGACCCAGACTGCCACTACTTCGGCACCAAGATCTTGGCCACGGTGATCGTTTACAACACGGCCAAAGCCCAGCCCATCGATAGCTGGGCAGCCCTGGCCCAGGTTCCTGAAGGCCAACTGGTGATGCCCAGCCCTACCTATTCGGGCGCCGCCGCCTACAACTTGGGGGTTATCACCCGCACCCCCGGCTTGGGCTGGGAGTGGTACGAAGCCCTGAAAAAGAACAAGGCAGTGCTGGTGCAAGGCAATGGCGCTGTGGCTCGCAACGTCGCCAGTGGCGAACAAAGCTACGGCATGGTGGTGGACTTTCTCGCCATTCGCAGCCGCAACGAGGGATCCCCAGTGGAGGTGGTCTATCCCAAGGAGGGTGTGCCATTGATTACAGAGCCGGTGGGAATTGTAAAAGGAACGCCCAACCTGGAAGCTGCCCAGGCTTTTGTGGACTTCTTGCTGTCTCAGAAGGGGCAGGAGGTTGCTGCAGGGATGGGCTATATGCCACTGCGGCAGGATGTCACACCTCCGAAAGGGTTCCCCGCCTTGAGCGAGCTGAAGATCTTAAGCGTGCCGGCGACGGAGTTGGCCGAGAGCCGCGAGGCCGACAAGGCTCGCTTTGCCAAGTTGTTTGGGGAATAGGTTGACATCAAGCTGGCCAGACGCTGGCCAAGTCTTGCGGTGGAAGGACTTGAGCAAAGGGTTGAGGCACCCCATTATCCCCTGGCTGGTGGCTGTAGCCGCCCTTGTGACTCTGACCCACGTCTATCCCCTCTGGAGGCTGCTGCAGCGGGCCTTGGGCGGCGAAGGTGAGAACATCCGCTGGTTGCTGGAAACGCCTCGCGTCCATCTGGCGCTACGCCATAGCCTTTGGGTGTCCGCGGCCTCAGCGGCGCTGGCTCTTGGGGCCGCTCTGCTGCTGGCGGTGCTCACCACCCAGACGGATCTGCCGGGCCGCGGGATCCTACGGCTGCTCTTTTTGTCTCCTCTGGTGATTCCGCCCCAGGTTTTGGCCTTGGCCTGGATCCAGTGGGCTGGGCCGGTGGGCTATCTGCAGCAGGGGCTGCGCTGGATTTTGGGAAAGCAGGGATCCCTGTGGAGCCTCTACACACCGGCGGGGATCATCCTGTTGCTGGCTCTTTTTGTGCTGCCGATTGCCTATCTGACGCTGGTGGCGGGCCTGAGCCGGCTCTCCAAGCAGGCTCAGGAGGCGGCCCAACTGGATGGGGCAAACCTGCTGCAGGTTTGGCTCTACGTCACGCTGCCTCTGTTACGGCCCTCTGTGGCGGCAGCAGCAGCACTGGCGTTCCTGGGGGCCTGGGGCAATTTCGGGATCCCGGCCTTGCTGGGGATCCCGGGGCGCTACCTGACCTTGCCCACTCTGCTGTACCAGGAGGTGATCAACTTCAGCGGCGATGGGTTTGGGCGCAGTGCGGCGCTGGCGTTGCTCTTTGGCCTGCCGGCCCTCTTCTTCTTGAGCTGGCCTCAGCGGAGTCAGGAGGGGTTGGATCCCGGCGAGGCGCCTCCGGATCCCTATCGCCTGGGCTGGCTGGGTTGGCTGCTCAGCGGGATCCTTTTCGCCGCAGCTCTGCTGGTCGTTCTTGGGCCCTTGCTGGCCATGGCTGCGACTGCCCTGCTGCGGGCCTATGGCCTGCCCCTGACCTGGTCTAACCTAACCCTGGAGCATTTCCGCATGGTTCTTTTTGATCTGGAGCGGGCCCGCCGCGCCACGCTGCACAGTTTGGGCTTGGCGGGAGGAGCGGCACTGCTCTGCAGCGGGATAGGGACGATCTTGGGCTATGCCCTGACCCGCTTGAAGGTGCCGCTGTTGGCCCTGCTCAGCTTCATCGTGGACTTGCCCTATGCCCTGCCGGGCCTGATTTTTGCTTTGTCTCTCATCTTGGTGTGGTTGCCTCCTCCCCTGCCGGGGCTGAGCCTCTACGGCACCCTATGGCTGATCCTGATGGCCTACCTGGGGCGGTTCTCGGCCCTGGCACTGCAGCCCCTGCAAGCGGCGTGGCGCAGCTTGGATACCAGCCTTGAGGAGGCAGCCAGTATTGACGGGGCCTCCCTGCTGCAAACCTTTCGCCACATCTTGGTGCCGCTGCTGGCGCCAGCCCTGACGGCGGCAGTGTTGCTGGTATTTCTGCAATCTTTTGCCGAGCTGACCCTCTCCGCCCTCTTGGTGACCTCCCGCTCGGAGACCTTTGGGTGGCTCATCTTTGGCTTGCAACAAGGGGGCTATACCCAGCAAGCGGCGGCCCTAAGTACCTTGCTGCTGATCGCGCTCTTTGCCCTGGCCGCGGGGATCCAGGCGCTGCGGCGGCATGCCAAGCCAAGCTGAGGAGGGGATCCCTGCAAATCCTTCACGGATTGGGGCCGACTGTGGTGGTGCGGCGGATCGGTTGACCTTTCAGGGTATTGCCTTCTACTGTTTTCACCCAGCCTTGCCCTGGTACAAATCGGTACTGCACATCGGTATCAGAGCCACCGAGCAGATCCCCTTGGGCATTGAAGACGCGAGTTTCCCGCTGCCAGTGTCCTGGCCCGGTCGGTGTGCTGCTCGACTCGGTGGTGTAGGTTTGGCCGCGAGCATTGTTGAATTGGCCGCTGCGCTGCCAGCCTTGCCCCGCTTGGCCCTCGATAAGGCTCGAGCTGCTGCCCACCGTCTTGCCCTCGGCGTTTTGCAGGGTGGTGCTGCCCTGCCGTTGCCAACCCTCATGTGTGTGAGTAGTGGTGTGCTGATGGTTCAGGTTCCAGGTCTGACCTTGTTGGGTAGTGACTTGGCCGGAGTAGTCTCCTTCCACCCCCTGACCGGGAATGAATTGCCGGGATCCCTGGCCGGAATAGGTGCCACTACCCGATCTGCCACTTGGCCCGGTGCCAGTGTAGGTGCCGGAGTGAGTGAAGGTGCGCTCACCGCTCGGGGTCAGGGATCCGCCCGTTGACGAGGGGGCGATGCGGCTGCGTTGACGGGGGCGAGCCTGCGCAAAGGGGGCAAGCGCCATCAGGAGGGCAATAGCCAACAACAGGCAAAAGCTTGCATTTTTCATCTTCATTCTCATTTTTCCAGACCCCTAGAGAGGTTGTCGATCATAACCCAGGCTCAGCCTTTACCCTGTCTGACTCTGACTTTGGCCTGAAGGTTCACTTCCTAGAGGGATCCCGCCAGACATAACCTGCTCTTAATGTCGGTGCTGTAATCTCAGAGGTGCCTTTAGCGAATGCGACTGCATTTTTCTATGAACACCCGTCGTACTTTCCTGGCTGTTGCGGCTGGCCTGGTGGCTGCGTCTGCTGCTGCTCTTCTGGCTGCCGACAGCTTTGCTCAGTCTCCTGCCGAAGTCAAAGTTTGGATTGCCTTTACCGATAACCGCCTGGATTGGGCCCGCGGAAAAGCGGCAGAGTTCAACAAGCAATTTCCTCAATACAAAGTTACGGTCGAAGGCTACGGCAACTACGAAGAAATTCAGCAAGCCACCGACCTGGCCATTCAACAAAATGCTGCTCCTTCGGTGGTGCAGTGGTTTGAGGTGGGCACCCAGCGGGCACGGGATTTTGGTTACTTCAAGTCCATTGCCGAGGCTCTGGGCAATCGCACCGAAGTGAACGGGATCCCAGTGAATTTCGACGATTTTATCGAGCCGGTGGTGAGCTACTACACCCTGGATGGCAAATTTACCTCCATGCCCTGGAACAGCTCCAGCCCCATTCTCTACTCCAACACGGCCATCTTGAAGAAGGCTGGGATCGAAAAGCCGCCGGCCACCTGGCAAGATCTGGAGGCTGCTTGTCAAAAGATCATGGCCCTCCCCGACGCTCCCCAGGGCTGTGTGACCTGGCCCAATCACGGCTGGTTCTACGAGCAGTGGATGGCCCAGCAGAATGCCCTCTTGGCCAACAACGACAATGGCCGTGCCGCCCGTGCCACCCAGGTCTTTTTGGACTCAGAGCCGTCAATTGCCATCGCCACCTGGTGGAAAGGGATGTATGACAAAGGCTACTACATCTACAGCGGCAAGCAGCGGGATTGGGCAGCCACCGAGCAGGCCATCCAGACCGGTACCGTCGCCATGGCCATCACCAGCAGCGCCGATGCCGCCAACATCACCAACGCTGCCAAGCAAAACAACATCGAGCTGGTCACCACCCGCATGCCCTACAACGCCGACAAGGGTTGGACGGGGAACTTGATCGGGGGAGCCAGCCTCTGGTTGGTGAAGGATCTGCCCAAGGAGGTGGAAGAGGGGGCGCTGACCTTCATGCTGTGGCTCAATAACACCGAAAATGCTGCCGAGTGGCACCAAGTGACCGGCTACTTGCCCATTCGGAAAAGCTCGGTAGCTTTACTGGAGTCGAAGGGCTGGTTCAAGGAAAACCCCAACTTCTTCACCGCCAGCGACCAAATCAACAATTCCAAGGTGACCCCTGCCACTCGGGGGGCGCTGCTGGGGGCTTTCCCCGAAATTCGCAACGTGGTGACCCAAACCATGGAAGATCTGATGCTTAAAGGCGGGGATCCAGCCCAGGCTATGGCCAAGGCCAACCAGGAGGCCAACCGCCTTCTAGCCGAGTACAACTCCCTCTACCAGTAACCTGGATGTCGATGGGCTGACGGTGTCATTGAGGGATGGGGGTGGGCGGCAGCCTGCCCCTTTTTGGGTTTTGACGAGGCTCTTGTGAAGAGCAAAGCCGAGGTGAGAGGCATGTTGGGATTCGTCCAAGTGTTGGTGCCGCTGTTGGCAGGGTTGCTGGGATCCCTCTGGATGGGGCTCCGTTTTCGACGCATCGAGTGGCCTGTGCCGGTGGGGGCAGTGCTGGGGGGCCTAGCAGGAGGGCTGGGATCCCTGATTTTTATGGCGCCCCTGGATTTTTGCACTTTTGAGCCGGAGCGCAAGGCCATCGACATGGCCTTTGGCGTGGGGCTGGTGCTGGCGGGCATGGCCATTCCCCTCTGGCCGCTGTTGGCGTGGACGCAGAAGGAGCAGGAGCGCCGCCTGGGGATCCCCGGCCCAGCTGTTCAGGAGAGGGGCATCTTTAAGCAGTGGTGGCTGGCGTGGCTGCTCTTGTTGCCCACCTTCACGATCTTGGTGGTGTTTCTCTACTACCCAGGGCTGGATACCTTCCGCCTTTCCACCCTGCTCACGTTTGTGGGGGCGCCGCGCAGCCGCTTCGTCTGTGTGGATAACTTTACCGCTTTGCTGACGGATTCCACCTATCTGCGCAGCCTGGGGATTACCTTTGCCATTTCGGCGGCCATCGTGGTGCTGGGGTTGAGCGGATCCCTGTTGATTGCCACGCTGGCCTATCAGCCGATTCGGGGGGCGGCGATTTATCGGGTGTTGCTGATCTGGCCCTACGCCATCTCTCCGGCGGTGGCCGGGATCATCTTCTTTATCATGTTCAACCCCTTGGGAGGGGTGGCCAACCATTTGCTGGGCCTGGTGGGGATCCCCCGTTTAAACTGGCTCAGCGATCCCAACTTGGCCCCTTGGGTGGTGATCTTTGCTAGCGTTTGGAAGCAGATGGGCTACAACATTTTGTTTTACCTTGCCGGCCTGCAAAACCTGCCCAAGGATTTGCTGGAAGCGGCTGCCATCGACGGGGCCGGGGCAGTGCGTCGCTTTTTTGCCATCACCCTACCGCTGCTTTCTCCCATCACCTTCTTTTTGGTGATTACCAACATGACCTATGCGTTTTTCGATATCTTTGGCACCATTGACTTGCTGACTGCTGGGGGCCCTTCCGGATCCACCTCGGTGTTGATCTACGAGATCTACAAAATCGGAGTGTCTTCAGGCAATTTGGGTAGGGCTGCCGCGCAATCCATCGTCCTGTTTCTCATTGTGGTGGGGCTGACGATCCTGCAATTTCGCACCACCGAGCGGAATGTAACCTACGGCGGATAACGGCTGTCTCTGCTGCAACGCAATGATCCCAGTTCTCAGTGGGCAAGGGGAAAATCGGCTAATACAGGCTTACACCTAGCCTCACTCCACCACCTTCGCCATTCAAGGGCAGCACAATCCGTTAGTCCGCGAAAGATTCTTCCAATTCAAGGATAAACAGTTATGAATAAAGAGAAACTATGGCAGCGAAGCAAACAGCGAATCCGGTTTCGGAATGACGATATGGATTTCTATTTTGCCTGGATTCTTGCTCACCAAAACGAAGGTGGTTCGGCACTTGGCGAGTGCTTCTACACTGCTTCCCAAATTAAAGATGGTGATCCCGAAAGCTGGTACAAGGCCTGGTCAGAAATGGCCCGTCGCGTCGAATCGCAGGCGACACAGGCACTGGCAAACGGGCATCGGGTTAGTGCACGTGAAGCCTACCTGCGCGCCTTTACCTATCATCAGATGGCAGCCATCTTCGTTCGCCCGCAAGATCAACGACTGCGAGAGGGATGGCAAAAAGCACAATGGTGTTTTCGGCAAGCAGCCGCTCAATGCAAGCCGCCTATCGAACCGATCCAGATCCCGTTCGCGGGCAAAGTTCTGCCGGGTTACTTTCTGTGCGGGCATAATGAGAATCGGAAAGCACCAACGTTGATCCTGATAGGCGGTGGTGAAACATGCGCCGAAGAACTCTATTTCTGGATAGGCCCGGCAGGAGTCCGCCGGAGGTATCACGTTCTTCTGATAGATTTGCCCGGTCAGGGAAGTACACCCTTCGATGGTTTATTCTTCCGGGTCGATTCTGAACTCCCTATCAAGGCTGTCGTCGATCATATCCTCACGCGATCAGAGGTCGACGCCGAACGGTTGGCTTTATTTGGCATCAGTGGTGGTGGCTACATGGTATCCCGCGCTCTTCCATTTGAGAAACGTATCAAAGCCTGCATAGCCAGTGCTCCCATCATAGATATTTACCAACTTGTCATGGCCGAAATTCCGTCGGTACTCCTCAAAACTCCCGGTTTTTTCAGGAACACCCTTACCAGGCTGGCAGGTCTTAGAAACCCCCTGCCCGGTATTGCATTAGAGAAGTTCTGCTGGCAAGCCGGAGTAAGCACAATTTCTGAAGCGTTAGAAATGGCGCGACAAGCACGAGTTGAAAGGATAGAAGAGATTACATGTCCGGTATTGTGTATGGTTGGCGAAGGAGAGTCAGAAGCACAAATGATGCAGGCTCGCGAGTTTTACAACGCTCTCCGATGCCCTAAAGCCTTTCGCGTCTTCGTTGCCGCCGACGGTGCAGATGCTCACTGCCAGATCAATAATCTGGGCCTGATGCAGCAAGTAGTCTTTGATTGGCTGGATGAGGTTTTTGGGTATCGGGCAGAGAATCTCTAAGAGCCTATCCGAAACATCCTGGTGTGGAAGATGAAGGTCAGCGAATCTCGTCTCTTCCCCGTGCGGTGATTGGAACGAAGCGATGCTGGGGGTAACGACGACCGAATAACCACCGTGGTGCCCATTGCCCCCAACGGTGATCACTGATCAAGACTATGCATGGGTGGCTTGACGACGCAACGCACCCATATCTGCCGATAGCGGAGGGGCGGTTCGCGCACTGCCCTCCCCGATGATACGACGAGCACGGGATGCATCGATGGACAATGGGGGTTGTTGATCATGCGCCCATCCCATTCACCACTCGTCGGGGTGCACCCGTCGGGGCACGACGGTGCCGTGCCTCGACTCCATCGGCTTGCATCCGGTGATGGATTTCATCCGTCGTGACGTGACGACGAGGTATTCGGATAGGCTCTCAGAGGGGCCAAGCTCACGGGAGCCATTGCCGCACGGGCGGTTTGGCAAGGAGCGCAGATTGCCGGCGCCGATTTCAGCGAAGCCTATGTGGATCGGGCGGCAAAGCGGCAGTTGTGTGAGCAAGCTGAGGGATCCCACCCGATAACCGGCGTAACCACCCGTGAGAGTTTGGGCTGCCCTTGAATCAGGGCCGGCAAAGGTGAAGAAAACAGGATCCCTGAGCCCCGTCGGTCAGATTGGCCTCTAGATTGGGTGAGGTGTCGATAGTGCCCCAACCATGAGCAAGCCCAGCTTTGCGGTGATTGGCCTAGCGGTGATGGGGGAAAACCTGGCCCTCAACGTCGAGCGCAATGGCTTCCCGGTTGCCGTCTACAACCGCACCAGCTCCAAAACCGACCAGTTCATGCGGGAGCGAGCCCAAGGCAAACGGATCACCCCCGCCTACAGCCTGCCGGAATTGGTGCAACTGATGGAGCGGCCCCGCAAATTCTTGATCATGGTCAAGGCGGGTGCGCCGGTAGACGCGGTGATTGACGAGCTTAAACCCCTGCTGGATCCGGGGGATATCATCATCGACGGCGGCAACTCCCTCTACACCGACACCGATCGCCGTGCCGAAGCCCTCGCCCCCACCGGGATCCACTTTGTCGGCATGGGAGTGAGCGGCGGGGAAGAGGGCGCCCTGAACGGCCCCAGCCTCATGCCCGGCTGCAGCCCAGAGGCCTACCAACAACTGGAGCCCATCTTGGCCAAAATTGCCGCTCAAGTGCCAGACGGCCCCTGTGTCACCTACCTGGGGCCCAAAGGGGGCGGGCACTACGTGAAGATGGTGCACAATGGCATCGAATACGGCGATATGCAACTGATCGCCGAGGTCTATGACGTAATGCGCAGGGCCTTGAAGCTGTCGGCCTCGCAGATGCAGGAGATTTTTCAGGCTTGGAATGAAACGGAGCTGGAATCTTTCCTGATTGAAATTACCGCCAAGATTTTCCAAACCCTGGATCCGGAAACCGGCAAGCCTTTGGTGGATCTCATTCTGGATAAGGCTGGGCAAAAAGGCACCGGTTTGTGGACAGTCAAGGACGCTCTAGATCTGGGGGTACCAGTGCCCACCATTGAAGCGGCGGTGCAAGCTCGCATCCTCTCGTCGATGAAAGAGGAACGGGTGGCTGCCTCTGCCCAGTTGAAGGGGCCCGACGCAACTTTTGCAGGGGATCCCGACTGCTTTATCCAAGATCTGCGCGCCGCCCTCTACTGCTCCAAAATCTGCTCCTATGCGCAGGGGATGGCCCTGCTCAAAAGAGCCACTGTTGCCCACGGCTACGTCTACACCTTCAGTGAGATTCCGCGGATTTGGAAGGGGGGCTGTATCATCCGCGCCCGCTTCCTGGGCGAGATCCAGTCGGCCTACAAACGGGATCCAGAGCTGGTGAACCTGCTGTTGGATGAGGAATTCGAGCAGGCCATCCGGGAGCGGCAGGGATCCTGGCGGCGGGTGGTGTCCACGGCGGCTGCCCTGGGGATCCCGATCCCGGCCATCAGCGCTTCTTTGGCCTACTACGACAGCTACCGTACCGCCAACCTGCCCCAGAACCTCACCCAAGCCCAGCGGGACTTCTTCGGGGCCCACACCTTCGAGCGCATCGACAGGCCGGGCGTCTTTCACCATGAGTGGAATGCCTGTTGCCGTTAGCAATGCGTAGCATCAAGAGGTCTCCGGAAAAAAGTTGAACCGCGCACCTCCGTATGGAAAGGCTCCCCTTCCTGAGGAAAATCCTCGCGGAAATGGGCCCCGCGGCTTTCCTCCCGCAGCAGCGCCCCCTGAGCTACCAGACGGGCCAGCAAAAGCAGACTGCCTGCCTCGGCCTCTTCCCGGGTGGCCCAAGGCTTTTCCTGCAGGGGAAGTGCCTTGACAAAGGTCAGAAAAGCCCGCAGCCGTGTTCCCTCCCGCACAACGCCCAAAGCTTCCCCAACTCGATGCCTGAGAGCCGGCAGGATGTCGGGAGACGTCGCCAGAACGGGTAGCCTCTGCAGCTGCCGGCGAAAGCTCACCTCTCCCAAATCTTGCAAGGCAGCCAAGGCGGCCCGCTTGCCCATGACCAGCCCTTCCAAAAGGCTGTTGGAAGCCAAGCGATTGGCTCCGTGCAGGCCCGTGGAAGCCACCTCCCCAGCAGCATAAAGGCCCGGCAGGCCGGTGAAGCCGAAAGCGTCCGTTCGGATCCCACCCATCACGTAGTGAGCCGCGGGAACAACCGGGAGCAGATCCTTCGTGGGATCCAGCCCCAAGGCGCGGGCAGAGGCAACAACGGTGGGAAAGCGCTCCTCCAGATGTTCGACGACCCGCAGATCCAGGTAGGTTCCCCCTGTCTGCTGCCGCTCCCAGAAAACGGCCCGAGCTACCACATCCCGCGGCGCCAGCTCTCCCAGCTCCGCATAGCGAGGCATAAAACGCTCCCCCAAGGCGTTGAGGAGAACAGCCCCTTCTCCTCTTACTGCCTCGCTCACCAGCGCTCCATTGGGCAAGGCCGTGGGGTGAAATTGCACAAACTCCAGATCCCTGAGAGTGGCCCCTGCCCGCCAGGCCAGCACCATTCCGTCGCCGGTGGCCCCCGGGGGAGCTGTCGAGACGGGGAAAAGGCTGCCAAATCCTCCCGTAGCCAGGAGAACTGCCCCGGCCCTCACCTCCACCGGCCCTTCAGGGCCAAGCAGCAAGGCCCCCCCTACCCTGTCCCCCGCCAGCAAAAGGCTTAGGGCTGTGTAGCCCTGCAAAGGCAGCCTGTTGAGGCGAGCCAGCAAACCTCTCAGAAGCCACAGTCCGCTCCGATCCCCCCCCAGATGGCGTACCCGCGCTTGGGAGTGGCCCCCCTCCCGGACAGGTTGGGGATGGAAAGGAAGGCCCCAGCGCAAAAGTCTCTCCAGGTGCAAGGGTGCTTCCTCCACAATGGAGCGAGCCACCTTTTCTTCCACCAGGCCGCGGCCCGCTTGCAAGGTGTCTTGGATATGGGCTTCTACGTCCGCCTCATCCACAGGAAAAGCCACCCCACCCTGCGCCCAAGGGGTAGAGCCAGAGGGAAGGGGATCCTTGCTTACCACCAGAGTTGTCGCCCCCTGGGCTTCGGCCCACAGGGCTGCGTACACCCCCGCCACCCCTGCTCCCAGGATCAACAGGTCTGTTTCTAACAAGGGCGGCGCCCCGTTCTTCCCCTCCACCTCTAGGCTCCGGCGGGCACTGCCAGCATGGCCAGGATGGAACGGCGAGCCTTCTCAGCCACCTCCTGGGGCACCTGGATCACGTAGCGCATCTCCTGCAGGGAGCGGTAAATCTTTTCCAAGGTAATCTTCTTCATGTACTCGCAGACGGCTTCTGCCTTGACAGGGATGAACGTTTTGTCTGGAGCTTCTTTCTTGAGCCGGTGAAGAATGCCCACCTCGGTGGCCACCACAAACTCGCGGCTTTCTGAAGCTTTGGCGTAGCGCACCATGCCCTCGGTGGAGAGCAGCTTGGCATCCGGTTTGAGGAAGAGACAGCTAGAGCCGCAACTGCACTCCGGGTGAATGAGGAACTCTGCTCCAGGGTGCTCTTCCACCATCGCCTTGAGGTGCTCTTCCCGGATGCCAACATGCACGTGGCACTCTCCCGGAAAGAGATCCAGCTCCCTTCCGGTTACTTGAGCAACGTGGGCTCCCAGAAACATATCCGGCACGAAGAAGATGGGGCGATCCGGGGGCAGGCTGGCCACCACTTGAACTGCGTTGGCGCTGGTTACGCAGACATCTGCCAGAGCCTTGATCTCGGCAGCGGTGTTGACGTAGGCCACCACCAGGCCCTCAGGGCAGGCTGCCTTCCACCGCAGCACATCTTGCGGGCGAATGCTATCGGCCAAGGAACAGCCCGCCTCCAGATCCGGCAGCAGCACCGTCTTTTCCGGGTTAAGGATGGCAGCCGTCTCCGCCATAAAATGCACGCCCGCAAAGACAATCACCTGGGCGCTCGTCTTTTGAGCCTCCCGAGCCAGTCCTAAGGAGTCTCCCACAAAGTCCGCCACCTCTTGAACTTCAGGGAGCTGATACGAATGCGCGAGGATAACTGCCTGCCTTTCCTGTTTGAGCCGGGCAATCTCCTGGACGATTGTGGCAGTGTTGTGTAGCAATGGGGTTTCTCCCTTCATTTTCGACTTCTTGTCGCGACAGCGTTGCGTAGCAATAACGGTTTTGTTCCTCTGGAGGCTGGACACGATCTGAGGACTTTGTCCCGCTAATGCGTTTGCAGGAGCAGCGCGCAGCAATAACGGAAAGCCCATCTCCTGGAGTTGGTCGACTCTGCTTTGGGGGGTATCTGAGCCGGCAAGAGAAGCAACCCCCAACCCAGATGCCCGGCGAAGCCTTTCGCGGCGCCCGGTTGAGCTGGAGCTGGGCTTAGGTTGTCTTCTCAAAGTAGCATCAGTCGCAACAGCGTTGCGTAGCAATAAAGCAGTGTCCAGCGAGGACTTGGCTCAGGGTCACACCACCAGCAAAGAGAGATCCAAAGCCTTGGCCGAGTGGGTGAGCGCCCCGACGCTGACGTAATTCACGCCTGCCTCGGCCACTTGCCTGGCCCGTTCTGGGGTCATGTTGCCGCTGGCCTCCAGGGGAACTCTCCCTCCCACCCGTTGGACGGCGGCCTGGGTTTCTTCCAGGGTGAAGTTGTCCAGAAGGATGAGATCGGCTCCTGCTGCCAAAGCCTCTTCCAGTTCCTGGAGATCCCGCACCTCCACCTCCACCTTGAGGTGGTGGGGAGCACCTTCCTTGGCCCGCTTGACGGCTGCCAAAACGCCTCCCGCGCCGCGGTCGCAACAGCGTTGCGTGGCAATGATGTGGTTTTCCTTGATCAAAATGCCGTCGAACAGCCCAAAGCGGTGGTTTTTGCCGCCCCCTACCCGTACAGCATACTTCTCCAGGGCGCGCAGGCCGGGAGTGGTCTTGCGGGTGTCCAGAAGCTGGGTTGAGGTTCCCCGGAGAGCCTCTACATAGGTGCGGGTGAGGGTGGCAATGCCGGACAGCCTTTGGAGAAGATTGAGCGCCAGCCTCTCCCCCGCCAGAATGCCCTTCAGGGATCCCTTGAGGTGGGCCACCTCTTGACGGACAGCCACCCTGGCCCCTTCCTCCACTCCAGGGATGAACTCCACCTGGGGATCCGCCAGCCGAAAAACCCGCTTGGCAATCTCCAGGCCGGCCAGGATCCCTGTCTCCTTGGCCAGGATTACCGCCTCACCCTCCAGTCCTGGGGGTAGGGTCAGCTCTGTGGTGAGGTCGCCGTGCCCCAGGTCTTCCCACAGCCAAGCGCAAAGGGTCTCCTCTGGTAAGTAAACTTCTTCCATTTTCGGTTTGGTTTTAGCTAGACCGGCGGGAAGCCCCGCCCTCCGTTAGTGACTAGTGACTAGTGGCTGGTCACTATCCACTCACCACTATCCAGGGTGAGGGTCGGGATGAAAGGCGAGGACACGATGCTTCGTCCTTACTGGTGCTATGACCGGCGTAGCAGGATTTTATACCCTCATCATGAGAACTGCTTACCAGTATCGCT
>NZ_JBSSAH010000033.1:0-34823 GCF_054058415.1 Thermostichus sp. MS-CIW-38
TGGGGCCAACATGATTGCCAAACTTGGGGCTGTCGTAAACCAGCCTAGAGGTCCGTGGTTGGCTTGCCAACTGCAGGGCTACCGAAAGCCCGCCCTGTACTGCGAAGCAGTCAGGGCCGGGTAGTTTACGCGTTCCCCTTGGGCGGCGCTCCGTCGCCTATCGGGCATCGCCATCTGGCAAGCGGCATTCCTCTCTCGGCCATACGCTACAGCCCCAGCTCAAAGCCCGCATTGTGCGGAAAGGGCTGTGTCGAGAAATTCCCGGATCAGGGGCAGCACCTGTTCCCCATGCAAGGCAGGGATGGCGTGGCCGGCCCCGGCCAGGATCTTGAGCTGAGCCCCAGGGATCCCTTCGGCATAGGTTTGGCAGTGCCAGAGGGGAATGGTGTCGTCCTGTTCGGCGGCGATCACCAGGGTGGGGGCCTGAATGTAGTTGAGATAACGTTCAACCGTATCGACAGCAGCTTGTGGGCGCAGACGTTGTCGGAGAAATTGCCGAGCGACCGGCTGCTGACGCAGGGATCCCCGCAACCACAAGAGCTGGGCCAGCTTGTCTTCCCAATGCCACCAGCGGGCCAGCGGAGCGATCGCCCGCAACAGCCAATCCACCCAAGCGCTTTCCCAGAGCAAGGGCCGCAAATGGTTGTAGCGTCTCACAAAGCTGTCGTCGCGGATCCCGGCAGGAGCCAACAAAACCAACCCCCGCAGCGGATACCGCACGGCGTAAGCTGCCGCCACCCATCCCCCAAAGGAATGGCCCACCAAAACCGGAGCAGCTAGGCCCAGCCTTTGGACAAATCCGCGCACAAACTCTACTTCTGCAGCGATGTCGTAGTGCAAGGCCGGTTGGCCGGACTGCCCGAACCCCAGTAAATCCAAGGCAATGCAGCGATATTCGTCTCCCAACCCTTGCATCAGCGGCCACCAGTTGGCATGAGTGGCCATAAAGCCATGCAGAAACAGCAGTGGGATCCCTTTTCCCCAGTCTCGATAGGCAGCCCAGCAGGACTCTGCCCCTGCGATGTTCAACCCTTCCAATTTCACCCTGTGCAGCGGGATCTCTTGAACGCGGGCCTGTAACTCCGCCAAGCGCTGGGCCAGGGGGAGTCGTTCCAACAGCGTTTGCCTGGTCATCGGCTTGGGGTCAGTAGACACAGACAGATTCAGCAGATGCAGTTTCTTCCGGAGCAGCATTGGCTACAGCGAATGCACCTATACGGAAATATCTCTCGTATCTCTTTGAACAGGGATCCTGCTCAATCCACCGGAATCTACCGGAGATCCCATCAACTCGGAAAAGGCCGTAACGCATCGCAACTTAGCCGATCAACTGCAAATGGGGCGGGGGAGTTTTCAGCCAGTCTTGGCGGGTCAGCAGCCCCTGGAGAAAACGGGTGGCTGCCTGCGATTGATAGCGCTCCGGGTTAAAAGCCAGCCAGAGGGTACGCCGTATCTGTAGCCCTTCCACCGCCAGCTTTTGGAACCGTCCCTGTTCCACATCGGATCCCACTGCCACCATGGACAGAAAGGCCACCCCCAACCCCGCCTGGACGGCATTTTTGATCGCTTCAATCGAGCTGAGTTCCAGCCGCACGTTCAATTGGGCCGGGTTAATGCCGTGGCGGTTCAGCACCCGATCGATGGTTTGCCGAGTGGAAGACTGGGGATCCAAGGTGATGAAGGGCAAAGCCAGCAGATCCACAAGAGCCGGAGAGTCGATGGCACACCCGGGAGCACCGACCAACACATATTCATCTTCCGCCAGAGCCATCACCTTCAAGTGCCGCTGCAGCTCAAAGGGGATCTCCCCGCCAACAATGGCCACGTCCAACTGGCCGTCCACTAATTTCTGGGCAATTCGCCGCGTGGATTGCACCAAGAGCTGTACGGAAATTTGTGGATAGCGGCGGTGATATTGGGCGATCAAAGAAGGCATGACATAGGTGCCCACCGTTTGGCTGGCCCCCAGAACCAGATGCCCCCCCTCCATTTTCTGCAAATCCGCTAGGGCCTCGACGGCCTCACGGCACAGCTTGAGGATGCGCTCGCTGTACTGCAGCACCACTTTCCCGGCATCCGTCAGCTCCACCTTGCGCCCACTGCGGTCGAACAGCACCACCCCCAACTGTCGCTCCAGGTTCTGTACTTGCAAGCTGACGGCAGGCTGGGAGACAAACAGGCTATCGGCAGCACGGCGAAAACTACCCTGCTGGGCAATTGCCCGCACGATGAGGAGCTGATCTAGAGTAAACGGCAACTCATCCGCCATAGGGAACTCCAAACCCCACAGTGGGATCCCTTACGTTTCCCTGAAAAGCTGGGCAGCCCGCGTTTGGAAACCCACACGAGATCATCATAAACAAGCGAGAAATCCCAAGAGAGCAGCTCAACCCTTTCCCGGCAGCTCGGCTCTGGGGGGTGACCAGCCAAGAGTGGAGAGGAGAGCTCAGAATCTTCGGGCTGTTTCTCTGCCATTCGGAGCAGCTATGCCCACAATACCTACCTGATACATTTACGCTGAACACTGCTGAACATCACTGTTCAACTATGCAGCGATAGCATTCTGTTTGTTTCCATTCGCGTTAGCGGGACGGAGTCCAAACAGAATGGCGGTATCCCGCAAAGCTTTGAGTAGAATACCCAAAGCGCAGTTTCCGTGTCGTCTTACTACCAATTTTCTGCTTTGCTTTGGCTACCATGTTGGCAGACTCGAAAGTAAACAGAAAGATCAACTGGTAGTAATCCGTACTGAACATATTATACATTATTTTCAGTATAGTTGAGCTTATTATTGACTAGAGTCATGCTCTCACCGACCGGCGGAAGATGGCTGTTGAGATTATTCTCAACAAACAGGCCGGCAATTCCAGCTCTGGGTTTGGCTTGGTCTCTAGCGAGGGCCGTAGGTTGTCCAATAGCCGCGTCCTTGTCTTTTGGCTGCATCGGCAGCTTCAGTAAGAATGGGGCCGTACTTCAAGCCATCGGTTTGTGGCGACAACAGGCCATGCCCCAAAAACAGCATTTCCTGGTTGATGAGGGTGTTGGCTTGCCAAACGTAGGCAGGCAAGGTGGGAGCAGGGGCTAGGGCAGGATCCAACTCCAAAAACACCTCACGTCCCAGCAGAGCAGTCTGCAGATATTGGCCAGCATTGTAAACTGCCAGAGGGGTTTGTCCGCGCAACTCCGTCCAGTTGGGGTTGATCGGGTCAGGCAAGGGATCGATCCCAATCAGTTGCACCAGCCGCAAATTCAAGTCTCCTTCAAGCTGGACAACCAGGGTGTTGTAGTTGATCACCCGAACCACGGCTGCACGTTTGAGGTCGCGCAGATCTGGACGCGCCACCAATGTTAAAGCCCAACCGGGCAATGTCGAGAATATCAAAGGCAAGGCCAGAAAGCTGCCCAGCTTGATCAGGCTCCGTCCATTGGATACAAGCGAGGATCTGGAGCGGGGGGAAGTCGCAGCAGAACGCAGGGATTTTTGCAGCATGGACTTTAGCCGTTGCATGGCGGACTTGACAATAGGGATGGTTCGCATGCTTGACCTTTGGATCTCACACCGCCCTCACACCGCCGCCTACTGGGCTTCAACGCGGGATCCGGCTCACCTGCCGTCACTCTACAAAAAATTGGGGCAGATGGGTCAGGTCTGGAAAATCTCTCTCGATTTTTGTCTTGATTTTTAGATGTGCTACCCATCCGGTCAGCAGTTGTCAGCGCTGACAACCTGTGGTTGGTCATTTCGATTCAAACTGGGACACTGTACCCACACCTAAAACATGCATGAAACATGCATGGGGCCACAGGGCTTTTCTCAGCTGCCCAGGCGTCTCACCCTAAACTGAAGTGACTAAGTCCTTCCGAGCAGCAGGATTGTCTTTTGGTCTTCTCTCTTTGCGAAGGAAAGGGGGAGTGCTTGGAAACCTTTTCAATTCAGTTTGAAACAATTACAGTTGTCCAACTCTCAAATCTCTCAAAAGCGCAGCCCCTAGAGGGTAGCAGGGTTCTTTTCGACTGCTTCGGACAAGAGGGAGTTGACCAGCACGGTTACCAACCCCAGTCGATTGCCCGCCAAAATATCCGTCAACAGGCGGTCTCCCACCATAGCCACTGCTTCTACCGGCAAGCCCATCTGGGCTACGGCCCGCCGCAAGGCCCGCCGTGAGGGTTTCCCAGCGCGGTGAATGTAGGGCAGGTTCAGGCTTTCTCCGATTTGTTGGATGCGGCTGCGATTGAGGTTGTTGCTCACCAGCCAAATTTGAAAGTGCGGACGCAACTGCTCCAGCCAAGCAGCCACAGCGGGATCTACCTCAACCTGTCGGCTCGGCACCAGTGTACCGTCTACGTCAAAGATGATGCCTTTTACCTGCCAGGCCCACAGGTCTTCTGCCCGCAACTTTAAGACAGTGCCGGCCACCACCAGATCCGGTTGCAGGAGCTTGAACCAAGGTTTGTGTACCATCCGCTCCTCGGCTAAGGACTGGGTTGAGGACTATGGTGGGATCCCTGGGCAGCTTGCCGACGCTCTTGAATAATTTGCAATTGGGCTGCCTCGTGCTCTGCTAGGGTTTTGCTGAAAATGTGAGTGCCATCGTAGCGGGCCACGAAGTAGAGATAGTCGGTCTGCTCAGGCTGCAAAACGGCTTTTAAGCTGGCCAAGCCCGGGCTGGCGATGGGACCAGGGGGCAAGCCCGGGTTGAGGTAGGTGTTGTAGGGAGAGGGGGTGCGCACCTCCGCAAGGGTGAGGCGGCGATCTGGGGTTTGCCGGATATTCAAGGCATATTCCACCGTCGGATCGGCTCCCAGGGGGATCCCTTTCTTAAGCCGGTTCAGAAAGACACCTGCAATCAAAGCGCGTTCTTCCGGCACCACGGCCTCCCGCTCCACAATGCTGGCCAGGGTAACCCACTCGTGCAGAGACAGGGAAGTGGTGTGCTGGCGGAACAGGGGCAGGGCCACTGCGACAAATCGCTGCAGCATGGCGTCGACCACCATCTGGGCCTTTTCCCGATCCGGCAGGGATCCCTCCACCTGTTCGATGGGGAAAAGATAGGTGTCTGGGAACAGGTAGCCTTCTAGAGAGCTCAAGTGGGGGGGCAGCCAATCGAGGGGGGGAATCACCCGGGTCACGGCAATGAAGGCATCGGCTGCCAGCCAGTTGCGCTGGGCCAGAGCCTCTGCCATTTGCTCGATGCGCCAACCCTCCGGGATGGTCAGACGTCTTTGCAGGATCCTTCCCTGCCGCAGTTGCTGGGCCACGGCCAGCATGTCCTGGTTGGGATCCAAAGCGTAGGTGCCCGCCTGAAACACCCAGTCGCGCCCGAAGGTGCGGCTCCACAGCTCCCAAGCCAGAGCTGAGCGAATCACCCCTGCTTGGCGCAGTTTTTGCCCGATCAGACGGCTGCTGCTGCCCGGCTGGATTGTTACTTGGATCGGTTCTGGGCCGCCCACCGGCTGGAGCCAGGTCTGCCACTGCCAGTAGCCCAATCCCCCGACCAGAACCAACAGGAAAATCAAGCTCTGCAAAAGACGCCGACCCCAGCGTTCGCGTAAGCGTTGCGTAGCAACATGGGGTGACCTGGGTATAGCGCCTTGGGCAGCAGAGCATTTGGGCAAGACGGGATCCTTTTGGGCCGAATGCTGAACGTAAACTACCCGACACCAACCGCTAGGCGGTACGGAGCGGGCTTTTAGTAGCCCTGCAGTTAGCAAGCCAACCACGAGCCTCTGGGGTGGTTTACAGCACCCCCAATCGACCGTTACCAGTGCCTTAAACAACCGTTTCTGGTGTCCGCAGTATTGTTATAGCATTCCTCCCGACACCGACCCTACGGGTACAGTGCGGGGCTCCTGCAATTTCTAGCTGATCTGTCATTGCCTTTCCCTCCAAACGGCCTGAGCACACCCTTGAGCCAGGCTATCCTTCGGACTCAATCCTGGCTAGGGCGTCGCCGGACTCTCAAGGCCGATTTCCCCCCTAACTTGGGATCAACTCTCCTGGGCTGGGGATCCCGTTGTTCTCGACCGTCCGCTGTCCGATCCAAGTGCCGATGGGTTCTCCCTGCACCACTCGATAAATATTGCCAGGGGTAGTCAGGTCAAAGACCACGATGGGCAATTGATTTTCCTTGCAGAGGGCGATGGCGGTGCTGTCCATAACCCGCAGATCGCGGTTCAGCACATCCTGATAGCTGAGGACATCGTAGCGGCGGGCCTGAGGGTGAGTCTTGGGATCCGCATCGTAAACTCCGTCCACCTTGGTGGCTTTGAAAATCACCTCGGCATCGATCTCCGCCGCCCGCAAGGCCGCAGTGGTATCGGTGGTGAAGAAGGGGTTGCCAGATCCTGCCCCAAAAATCACCACCCGCCCCTTTTCCAGGTGACGAATGGCGCGGCGACGAATGTAGGGCTCCGCCACCTCTTGCATGGCGATGGCCGTCTGCACCCGGGTGGGGATCCCGGCTCGCTCAATGGCATCCTGCAGGGTTAAGGCGTTGATGACGGTGGCCAGCATCCCTACGTAGTCGGCAGAAGCCTGATCCATCCCTTGGGCAGCCGCCTCTTTGCGCCCGCGCCAGATGTTACCCCCTCCCACCACAATCGCCACTTGCACACCGGCCCGTACCACTGAGGCCACTTCGCCGGCAATGGACTTCAAGACCTCGGGGTCGATCCCGTAGGGGCGCTCCCCCATCAGGGCTTCACCACTCAACTTCAGTAGAATCCGTCGATATTTCATGCTTATCCGCTCCGGCCCACCCCTGCATACGATAGCAGGTTTGTTGAACTAGCTCCGCTCACAGGATTGACCGACAGAGCATCTCGACAAAAACAACCTTACTGCTGTTCTTCGCCAGCGCTGGCCTCGTTGTCGCGGGGGGCAGAACGGAAGCGGCGGCCATTGCGAGCACGACTTTTTTGGAACTGTTTGGCATATTCGCGGTTGCGCTCGGCTTTTTCCCGCTTCAGATTGCGTTTTTTGGCCATGCTGGTTTTCCTGACCGGTTGTCCGGACTCAAGTGAAGGTCCTCAGTTTGAAGTGTCAAAGTGAGGCGCTCTTAATCCTATCACGCTTTGCCGAAGCCATCCTGAAGCCCTCTGCTCAGCCGGCTATGGGCAGGGATCCCCATAACAAGGCCAGGCCCATCACAACAAACCCCACGCCTGCCAGGGTTTTGATCCAGCGAGGTGGGATCAGGCGGGCCACCCAAGCTCCTGCCCACACCCCAATTAGGCTGGTGCTGATCAAAGCAGCAGCAGCGCCCAAAAAGATTACCCCAGCGTTTTGCGAGCGGGCACTGAGGAGCAGGGTCGCCAATTGGGTTTTATCGCCCATTTCGGCCAGCAGAATCGAGCCAAAGCTCACTAGGGCGGCCCGTCCGGCCATTTGCCGCAGCAAAAAAGACGGGGTTCGGCTGTCGTTGTCTTGGATCAACACGTTCCTCGGTTGTTCTCCACTCTGTCCTGCCGGGTTGGCATCGGCTGCTCAGGGAGGCTAGCCCTCTGGGAGCTTGTTCCCCCGCCACTCCTGCCATAATACATAGCCCCCGATCACCAGGAACCCTGCACCCGCCAACCATTGTAGCCAGCCTGGGGGAATGACTTGCCCCAGACCTTCCCCCAACACTACGCTGAAAAAACTGGCGGTCACCAAGGCACCGGCGGAACCGAAAAAGATCGCCCAAGGAGATTGGGATTGGGCACTCATGAGCAAGGTTGCCAACTGGGTTTTATCGCCCATTTCCGCCACAAACACGGTTAAAAAAGTAACAAACCAGAGTTGCAGTGGGGATCCCTCTGGGAGATTGCCGTCGGAAGAGGGGGGGTTAGGGAGGGGCGGTGTCGTCGGAAGTCCAATCTCGGGGGCGGGAGACAAAGCCAAACTCTCCCTGGCGGGCTTGAAATCCGCAGCGGATCCATCCCCGTAGAGATAGTGCTGCCCAACGGCCAAGAAACCGAAACAGAGAGCCGAGGACAAGGCAATCAACCCCAAGCCCAGGGCCATTTGCCCCTGCCAAGAACGCGGCGAAGCCATGGCGTCAGATCCTAACCACCGACATGCAGCTTATCCTGTTTTCAGCCGCTTCTGGAGGAGACAAGGGCGCTAGAGTAAACGCTAGAGTAAAAGAATCAGGGGCGTTGGCCGAGCGGTTTAGGCAGCAAACTCATAATTTGCCTTACACAGGTTCGATCCCTGTACGCCCCATCGGGAATTGCTGGACGAGGTTTCTGGGTTGAGGGCTGTTGACAGCGGGCCAAGTCGATCTCAATTCCCAAACTGGGAGGGCGGACATAGGACTGCGTTCCGCTAACGCGACCGAGGTCACTCTGGGCTGAGAGAGAACCAGTTGGGCACAGTTTCAAAGACGCGGGTTCAGCTCTGTGCGGGATCCCGTATCCCCAGAGCGAGGGATCCAACGCTCAGGCAAGGTGGTGGGGGATCCCCATTGGGACTGGAGCTGGCTGAGGAATTGTCCCTGCTGGGTGCGAAAGCCGACCAGATCGGATCCGCCATTCATTAGGGCAAACCAAATGTCCCCCTGCGCGGTTGGCAGTACACCCGCCAAGGTGCTGACGCTCCTCAGGGTGCCCGACTTGGCAATTAGGATCCCTGGTAACAGCCGCCGTTCCAACACCCCCACATCCTGGCCGACGACGGCAAAAGCATCGGCAAGAGAGAGCCCCTGCTCCTCCAGAAGAGATTGGATCGCTCGAAGCAAAGCTACATTGGCCCGCGGAGAAATGCGGTTTTCCACCCCCAACCCGGAGCCGTTGATCAGTTGCAGCTCTTCTGCCGGGATCCCGGCGATGGCCCGGGCAATTTGGGCCACTTGGTCAGCACCCCCCACTGCATCGGCCAACATCTCGGCCATGGAATTGTTGCTGTAGAGGTTCATCAGCTTGACCAAGTGAATGAGGGGGGGCGATTCATGTCTGAGCAAAACCTGGGCGGCAGGCGGGATCTGCTGGGCAACCCGTACCGAGCCCAAAATCTCCACCTGAGGTCTGGGTGTGCCGGGGGGTAAGGTTTGAAATTGGGCCTCCGCCTCTGGCGGCCAGCGCCGCGCATCCAGCCCCTGCCGCAACAGGGATCCCGATTGCGCCACATCCCGGGAAAAGTTCATGTAAAAGCGGCCCACCACCACCAGATCCCCGCGCACCTGGCGGATCCCATAGGCATTGAGCAGGTTGCCGACGGAGAAGGCTTCCTCCCAGACGAACAAGGGATCCTCCCCCCCCAGAACCCAGAGATCCCCCTGTAGAACTCCCTCAGCAGTTAAGGGGCCAGTGGCCAGCCAGGTGGTAACAAAGCGGTGCTGCGGGCCAAAGTGCTGCAAAGCGGCCAGGGTCGTTGCCACCTTGGTCAAAGAAGCAGCCGGCAAGGGTGTGGATCCCTGATGCTGTCCCAAAACAAGGATTCTGTCCCGCTGAGGCGAAGGATCCTCCATCTGCAGCCAAACCCCCTGAGCTGTGGGCGAAAACCCCCGACCGGCCAACTGAGCCAGATAAGTTTCCACCTGAGGTTGCAGGGATCCCTGCTCCGTCGCCTGAGAAGTGGGAGACAAACCCAGCAACAGAATTGCCGCCGAGAGCAGCCCAACCCAGCTGGAAACCAGCCGCCTACCGGGCCAGCCCCACAGATGTCGTTCGTGCCGTGGCGTCAGCGTTGCGGAGCAACAGTGTTGTGTAGCACCATGGGGTGCCGCAGGCATAGCACTTTTCACGGAAAACACCCTCTAAACATCCCGGCAACCGAGGGGGCATCAGCTCGTCAATTCCCAGCCACCCTCTTCCACAGGCTCTACATCGATGGTGCCGGGGGGCGTTTGCCGATAAAAACGTCCGTCTGCAACAAACAGCGGCTCTCCACAATTGGGGCAAAAGAAACGGCTGCCCTCGACGGCTTGCGATTCCGACCCACACACCGGGCAGCGATCGGTGGTAATCCAGCGGCGCGCCCACCAGCGAAAGGCCAGGAGCACCAATACCGGCAAGGACAGCAAAAACAGCAACAGAGCCACCAATCCGGCGACCAGCCACCCCAGCCCGACACTGGTCAGCAAAGCTGCCAACGCCAGGGATCCCAGCCAGAACCCCCAGCCACCCAGAGAAATGGAATAGGTTTTGGGCTGCTCAAACCGCATTTTCGTTTTCCTTCCCCGATCACTACGCTTGCCAACGCCGTCAGGATGCCGCGGGCCTTTTCTTGAGTATGTTAGCCTAGGCGCGCCCGAACACCAGAAACAGTCCGCCACATGGCTCTGCTCTGTAGGCTAGCTCATCCCGGATGGATGAGGGATTGGGTTTCCCGCACCCTTCCCGAGGCTCTCCCGGCAGCCCATGCGCCTCAGTTGCGTCCCTGTTCTATTGGGCCTGAACTGAGCCTGAACGATGTCTTCAGCAACCAAGTCGGGTGGTGTCGTCATAAATAAAGTTATTATCAATTACAGAACTTATTGACTGTTACGGCGACGTTGCCCAACAGCGGAGGGGCGGCATCATGGTCTACACCGAAGAGGCGTTCAAGGCAGAGCTCAATGCCAAAGGCTGGCGAGCCACTCGGCAGCGGGAGATCATCCTGCAAACGTTTCAAAACTTGCCTGAGGGCACGCATCTGAGCGCGGAGGAGTTGCACAAAAAGTTGCGGGAAGAAGGCCACAACATTAGCCTTTCCACCATTTACCGCACCGTCAAGCTGATGTCCCGCATGGGCATTTTGCGAGAACTGGAACTGACCGAAGGGCACAAACATTACGAGATCAACCAGCCGGCCCCCCACCACCACCACCATCTGGTGTGCGTCAAGACCAACAAGGTGATCGAGTTCAAAAACAACGCCATTCTTAACATCACCCAGAAGGTGGCAGAAAAGTACGGTTTCAAAGTGTTGGATTGCCAGCTCACCATTATTGGTATCAGCCCAGAAGGGCAGCGCTCGATTTTGTAGCCAAAAATTCCCAAAGCTCAGGTTCTCATGCTTTCCCAGAAGGGGAACTGTACTGGGCTGGTAGGAGGATGGGGATCCCGTTGACGGGAGGAAATGCCAGAATAGCTCCCGTGAGGCCAATCGGCAGTCGGCAACCGAGGCAACAGTTGAATGGTTGATGAATAGTTGATCTTCTTCACCCCACTAGATCCGGGAGAGGGCCATGAACGAACAGGAAGTGGTGCAGTGGCTGGAGCAGGCGCTGGCCAATCCCCGCCTTAGGTTACAGGCCAAAGCCCAACCGCTCCAGGAGAGTCCCAAGGCTTATGCCCTCGTCATTATGATCAACCGCCCTGCCGGCCTTGCTCTCAACTATGAGGAGTTGACGGCCTGGTTCCAGAAGGCGATTCCCACTCGCTACCCCCAAGTCAAACGGTTGGCCCTCTACAGCCGCCCCATGGGCCAGCAGGCTGCCGACTGGAAAACTCAGGTGAGGCTGGATCCGGAGCCGGCGACAGACAAGGTGGATCCCGGTCGTGTTAGCAGTGCAGAGCACTTTACCGCTACGCGACCCTCTCGCGAACCCGTCAGTGGGACGGAGTCCCCGGAGAGTCTGGATCTAAGCCGCTACTGCTTTGTCAGCGATCGCCAGTTGCTTACTGCCGACCTTCCTCAGCCGCCTGGTTTGCTCCGCCAGGCGGTTTTGGGTTTTCACAGCCTCACTTCTGGGCAAAAACAGGAGGTTCTGCCCCTCTTGCCCACCTTGTTTCGCAATCCCAGCGCCGTCTCGACGGTGATGCTGTCGGTGGAGGCAGCCCTGTGGCTGGAGCCTCTGAAAAGCCTGAATCCCCACGAGCTGCGTCTATTGAGCGTTTGGCTGAGCCGCTATTGCTTCAACCCCAGCCGCACCCTAGCGGAATTGGATCCCGCCACCTCAGGTCTCAAAACTGGGCAAACCAAGCGCAGCTACCGCGCGCCTCAGGTGGGGGTCTCGCTGATTTTGGCCAGCTTTGCCGGCAACCTGACGGCGGCCTCAGGTGTGACCCTGAGCCTGCTGTTCGGTATGGTGTTTGTGCTTTTCCTGACCGTCTTGGGCAGCTTAGAGGGGGGATTCTCTCTGGGCTCTTTCATCTTCGCCATTCTGCTCACCCTCGCCTTCAATGCCCTGATCTTCTTTTTGTCCCCTTGGCTGATGGACTGGATCCAGCACAGCCTCTATGGCACCGAGTGGGTAAGCTTGGCGGAAATCGGGCGTCGCAGCCCAGAGAGTGCGGAGGTCATTGAACGGGTCTGCCGACAGTACAAGCTGAAGCAGCCGAAGCTGGGGCTGATCCGCGACCAAAACCCCACCGCCTTCACCTATGGCAGCCTGCCGGACACGGCCCGCATTGTTGTCAGCGAAGGGTTGTTCACCTACTTGGAAGATGAAGAGGTGGCTACGGTCTATGCCCACGAGCTGGGGCATGTGATCCACTGGGATTTCGCCGTCATGACCCTGGCTTCCACGTTGGTGCAGATTCTCTACCTTCTTTACGTCTACATGCGGGATGCGCGCGACAACGGCAAAAGGGGCAGCCTCCGCTTCCTGGCCTTGGTCGCCTACTTTTTCTATGTGGCCGGCTCCTACTTGTTGCTGTATCTGTCGCGGGTGCGGGAGTACTTTGCCGACCACTTTGCCGCCGAAACCACCGGCAACCCCAATGGGCTCTCGCGGGCTTTGGTGAAAATTGCCTACGGCATTGTGCAAGAGGGAGAGCGGGAGCGGGATGAGGAAACCCGACAGCGCAGTGCTCGCCTGCTGGAAGGAACGCGGGCTTTGGGGATCTACGATGCCAAGGCGGCTGTTACGGCGGGGACGGCCTACCGGGTTGCCTCGGATCCCGGCCAGGTGGGCAGGGTATTTTTGTGGGATCTGTTTAACCCTTGGGCCTGGTGGATGGAGCTGAACTCCACCCATCCCCTCACGGGCAAACGGGTACGGGCGCTGGGCACCTATGCGGAGCAACTGGATCTGCCGGTGGAGTTCGATATGGCCAGCGTGGTTGCCCAGGGCAAGCAGCTCAACCGGCAACAGCTCTACGGGAACTTTCTGCTGGATGTGCTGCTGTTGAACGCCGAGTGGCTGGGGGCGATTGTGGGGGCACTGCTCGGGATCCCGGCCTTGCAGGTGGGCTTCTATGAAATGTTTGCCGGGCTGACCCTGATGGGGGTGGGCTTGGGCCTGCTGCTGAAGATGACGGTGATGTACCCCAGTCTGGAAAACCCGCCGGCGTTGACCGTGCTGAAGGCGATGAGCAATCCCTACGCCAGCCCTCTGCGTGGGCTGCCAATGCAGTTGGAAGGGCGGGTGATTGGGCGAGGGGATCCGGGCTATCGCTTTGGCTCCGATCTCAAGTTCCAGGATAAGACCGGCATGATCTTCCTACGCTATGCTTCCCGCTTTGGGCCGCTGGGCAACTTCCTGTTCGGGGCGTACCAGGCAGGGGGGTTGATCGGCCAAGAGGGATCCGCAGTGGGGTGGTTCCGACGGGGGGTGGCCCCTTACCTGGATCTGGCCCGCTTTCAAAGCCGCCATGGCCAGCTCATCACCAGCTACCATCCCTTCTGGCAGGCTATGTGGGCTGTGCTGTTGTTGGTGGTTGCCCTGCTGGTGATGCTGTTCTAGAGGATCGCGATCCTCAGCAGCGAAGAGCTCGCCTAGGCCATTGGGATTGGCTACTCTTGCCCACCGTTAACCCGGGCGTAGTCGTCGCTGAAGCGGACAATGTCGTCTTCGCCCAAGTACTGGCCGTTTTGCACCTCGATAATCACCAGAGGGATGACGCCAGGGTTCTCCAGGCGATGCTTGGTGCAAGGGGGAACGTAGGTGGATTGGTTGGCCGTGATGAGCTTTTCTTCGTCTCCGCAGGTGACCTTGGCGGTGCCGGCAACGACGATCCAGTGTTCGCTGCGATGGTAGTGCAACTGCAGGCTAAGGCGATGCTTGGGCAAAACCACGATCCGCTTGATTTTGTAGCCAGGGCCCTCTTCCAGCACTGTAAAGCTCCCCCAAGGCCGACTTTCAGCATTGCTCTCGATCAGCTTGTTGAGGGTTTCGGCAGAGAGGGAAGACGATGGTTTTTCCAGTGAGGCCAAATTGGCATTGGGGGTTTCTAGCATGGGATGCTCTCCTTGGGAGGCCTACCTGTAGCTTATCCCAATCATCAACTCGGAGTCTGTTTGTTTATCTTTATAACCACCAACAGATCGGCTTCAGCTCCTGGGGATCCCCAGCCGGTTCAGGTTTGGTGGGGTAGTGGTTAAAATCCTGTGGAATCATGAAAAAGATTTCTGCTCTGCAAAAAGGCCACTTCCCCATGCGTTCTTCCTCTTCTGTCCCTTCTTACCCGGTTCACATCCATGACCGCCAACGGGACACCCACTATCTGATCCAGGTGCCGGCGGATCAATACATTTTGGCCAGCGCCGAGGCCCAAGGGATCCAACTGCCCTTTGCCTGTCGCAACGGCGCCTGTACCACCTGTGCGGTGCGGGTACGGCGGGGATCCCTGTATCAGCCGGAGGCAATGGGCATCTCGCGGGAGCTGAAGGAGCAGGGGTATGGGCTGCTGTGCGTGGGCTATGCCCGCTCGGAGCTCTGGGTAGAAACCCAAGATGAAGATGAGGTGTACGAGCTGCAATTTGGGCGCTACTTCGGCCAGGGGCAGGTCAGGCCAGGGATCCCCCTTGAGGATGAGTGATGTCTTCTTCGGCACCGGTTTTGTCTCAACAACTGTCGCCGGATCCCTTGCCCTCTCAACCGCGGGGCTGGCTGCTGGCAGCAGCGGCGCTGATCCCGGTGAATCTGGCCCCCAGCTTGCTGTTGGCTTTGGTGGGGACGATCCAGGGTTATACCCGCTATGGTGGGGCGATCCTGCGGGATCCCTTGTTTGGACTGGCGGCTCTCCTGAGCCTGGCGGCAGTGGGAGTGGCTTTTTTGGGGGAGGATTGGCGACTGAGCCTGCCGGGGATGTTCAACTACTGGCCTTTTTTGTTGATGCTGCCGGCCTTTGCCGCTGTTCTGGCCTCTCGCGGTAGCGGGACGGAGTCCTGTCCTGTGGGCCGTCGGCGGTTGGCCCAGGTGTTGGTGCTGGGCAGCGGGCTGATGCTGCTTTTGGGTTGGGGAGAAGTGCTGTGGGAATGGCAGGGGCACTTCTTCTTGGGGCCGGTTTGGATTACGGGGGTTGCCGGGGGAGAGCGACCGGCGGCAGCCTTCACTTCCCCCAATACGCTGGCCATCTACCTGGTGATCCACCTGTGCTTGGCAGCAGGGCTGTGGCTGGATCAGGCCGACAAAGACTGGCCACAGGCAGTAGGGCTGGGAGCTGTGCTGGGGCTGGGATCCCTCTTGTTGCTGCTGACGGCCTCTCGCAACGGCTGGGGAGCGGGGGGGCTGGCGCTGATGATGGGGCTGGCCCTGCGGCGCTGTTGGTGGGGGATCGGGATCTTGGTCGGCATAGGGTTGGCTGGTTTGGCTGCTGCTTGGGATTGGCCGGGCTGGCGGGCCGTAGTGCCCCGATTGATTTGGAGCCGTCTGGCAGACACCTTCGATCCCCAGGCGCTCCATTTTAGTTCCACCGCCAACCGGCTGGATGCTTGGCAATTCGCCCTGCAGATGGCGCGAGAGCGGCCTTTGACGGGCTGGGGCTGGCAAAGCTTTGCCGCTCTTTATAATGCTCAGGAGCCGCCGGAGCTGCTGGGCCATTGCCACAATCTGTACCTACACCTGGCAGCCGAGGGTGGGATCCCGCTGTTGCTGGGCCATCTGATCCTGTGGGGCTGGATTTTGGCGCGGGGATGGCAAGCTTGGCGGCGCTCGCAAGAAAGCGTCCTGTTGGGGATGCTGCTGGCCTTGACGGCATTTTTTGCCTCAGGGCTTTTGGACGTGGTGATGTTGGATGGCCGCATTCACCTGCTGGTAACCTTACTCTTGGGGGCAGTTTGGGGAGCCAGCCTCGAGCAGCGCTCGACAAAGGGCCAATGCAACCAAGATCTGGGATAGCTTTCCCAAGGGGGTCACGGTTGAATGCCCCACCATGGGCATTGGCGCTGCCTGGCAATAGGGAATGACTCTTGACCTAGCAGTAAATCCAAAATCCATGGGTTCCCACCCGTAGGAAATCCTTGTGGTAAACCTGTACCGAGATGTGCTGTGGCCTCTGCTTTTTTCTGGGCTGAGAGCCGACCCGGAAGCGGTCAAGATGGGCCTGCTGCGCGCCTTGCATTGGATCGATGCCACCCAGGCCACTGGGATCCTATCGGCTCTGGAGCGACTGTTTTGCTACCGGGATCCCCGGCTAGCGGTGTCGCTGTGGGGCCTTACCTTTCCCAATCCCCTTGGATTGGCTGCGGGCTTCGACAAAGATGGCCTGGCTCTGGGCGTCTGGCCCAGCCTAGGATTTGGTTTTGTAGAGGTGGGCACCATCACTCCTCAGCCCCAACCGGGCAACCCCAAACCTCGCCTGTTTCAACTGCCCCAAGATCGCGCCGCCCTCAACCGCATGGGCTTTAACAATCAAGGGGCGGCGGCTCTGGCCGAACGGTTGCGTCGGCTACAGCAACGTCCCATCCCCATCGGAATCAACCTGGGCAAAGCCAAAATCACCCCCCTAGAAGAAGCAGCTGCCGATTACCTGGCCAGCTTCCGGCTGCTCCAGGATCTGGGGGACTACTTTGTGGTCAACGTCAGCTCCCCCAACACGCCGGGGCTGCGATCCCTGCAGGCTGCTGAGCAACTGGAGCCCATCCTGTCTGCCTTACAGCAGGAAAATCAGAAGCGAAAACCCCTTCTGGTGAAGATCGCCCCCGATCTGGACTGGCCCGACATTGACAGCATCCTGGAGCTGGCCCAAGACCATCAACTGGCCGGGATTGTGGCCACCAACACCACCCTGCGCCGCGATAACCTGAAAACCCGTTTCCTGCCTGGCCGCGGGATCCCCTTCGCACCAGCGGAGTCTAGGCCAATCCTTGCAGAAGCCGGCGGGATCAGCGGTGCCCCCTTGCGGGAGCGTTCCACCCAAGTCATCCGCTACATCCACCGCTCCACCCAAGGAAAATTGCCCATCATCGGAGTGGGGGGCATCTTCACCTTGGCCGACGCCTTGGAGAAACTGGAAGCGGGAGCCAGCCTGCTGCAGGTCTACACCGGCTGGGTTTACGAAGGGCCGGGTATGGTGCCGCAATTGCTCCGAGGCCTAGCCCGCTCTTCTCCCCCCAGCCCTGATGTTACACTTCCCCCAGAGAATACCCCTGTGGGTCAGATCCAGGCGTAAGATCGTTAGGGATCCCTGAGGAAGCTTGCCGGTGAACCTGCTGCAACACCTCTTCAAAACCCCCCATCCGGTCATTGGGGTGGTTCATTTGTTGCCGCTGCCCACCTCACCCCGTTGGGGGGGGGACTTGGAATGGGTGATCGCTCAGGCAGAACAGGCAGCTACTGCCCTGGCTGCAGGAGGGGTAGACGGGATCCTCGTCGAGAACTTTTACGATGCCCCCTTTGCCAAGGATCGGGTGGACGCAGCGGTGGTCAGCGCCATGACCGTCATCGTCCAGCGGCTGAAAACCCTGGTCTCGCTGCCGGTTGGGATCAATGTCTTGCGCAACGATGGCTGCAGTGCTCTGGCAATTGCCGCCTGCGTGGGGGCGCAGTTCATCCGGGTGAATGTGCTCTGCGGGGCGATGGTGACCGACCAAGGCATTATCGAGGGGAATGCCTACCGCCTGCTGCGCTATCGCCGGGAGCTGGGGGCTAACATCAAGATTTTCGCCGATGTGCTGGTGAAACACGCCCAACCCCTAGGTCCCATCAGTCTGGATGCGGCCATCACCGACACGGTGGAACGTGGCCTGGCCGATGCCATCATCCTTTCCGGCTGGGCCACCGGCAAGCCACCCCTTCTGGAGGAGCTGGAGCTGGCCCGCAAAGTTGCTCCTCAGGTGCCGCTGCTCATCGGCTCGGGGGCTACTGCTGAAAACATCGGCAGCCTGATCCGGCGGGCAGATGGAGTAATTGTGGCCAGTTCTCTGAAGCGGTCTTCCCGTTCCGCAGGCATGCCGGCAGGCTATTCGGATCCCTTTCCCATGATCGACCCAATTCGGGTGCGGCAGTTTGTGGAAGCACTGCACCTTGCGCTCCGTGAGCGGGCCTCCAACCATGCTTGTCTGGCCGCTCCCGGCTCTGGTTCCAACTAGCTGTTGGCGCTAGGATTGGGATCCGACTACAATGGGCGATTCCTCTTTAGCTATGCCATCCCTTGATCTGGAGGGCTTGGATTCTGCGTACCACCCTTCTGGTTCAGCAGAAGAAACCTTTTGGAGCTCTGTTCCGGCTCGCACCCCCCGCATTTGGGTTGTCGATGATGACCCAGTGGTTCGTTGCTACATTATCAATGTTCTCACAGGCTCCCAGTACTACGTGGAAAGCTGGGAAAGCGGCCGAGCAGCTTGGGATTCCTTGCAAAGCTTGGAAGAGAGCGAGTGGCCCGACATGGTGATCTGCGACTGGGTCATGCCTGAGATATCGGGGGTAGAGTTCTGTCGCCGTCTCAAGGGATCCGCAGCAGGGCAGTTCGTCTATTTCATTTTGCTCACGTCCCGTTCTGAAGTTGAGGCTCGGGTAGAGGGGCTGGATGCGGGGGCGGATGAATTCATCACCAAGCCGGTCGATCCTGAGGAGCTGCGGGCGCGGGTGCGGGCAGGGTTACGTCTCCAGCGGCTCACCCAAGCTTTGGCCCAGGCCAACCGGCAATTGCGAGCCCGCAATGAGTTGTTGGAGTCTTTGTCTTTGACGGATCCCTTGACCGGGGCGTTGAACCGGCGAGCTCTGGATCAGGCGCTGCCCCATTTGCTCAAGCAGGTGGGAGGCCGCGGGGAAGCTCGCTACCGCTATCTCTGCCTGCTGATGATGGATGTAGATCACTTTAAGCAAATCAACGACAGCCACGGCCACTACATCGGCGACTGTGTGCTGCAGGCCATCGTCGGGCGGCTGCAAAATCAACTGCGGCCCTCCAGCCTGCTCTACCGCTATGGTGGGGAAGAATTTGTTTGCCTTACGCCCGGACTTAGCCCCTCTCGCTGTGGTCGCTACGCAGAGTCTCTGCGGCAGGCTATCGCCAAACGGCCCATTGACATCTCCCCCAAGCGAAGCTTGCCGGTTACCATCAGCATCGGTGGGATCGTGCTCAGCGAAGACTACTGCCCAGAACCGGAAACCGCCTTGCAGCAGGCGGATAGCGCGCTCTACCAGGCCAAGCAGGCGGGGCGCAACCGAGTTCACATCCTCATCCCGACTCCAGGAGTTTATCTGCCCTCTTCCAGCGGATAGCCAGAGGCCACCGCTAAGGCTTCCAGAGAGCGAACGCCTGTGTAGGTGCGGCCATTGATGATCCAGGTGGGATAGCTGGTGATCCCCGCTTCTGTGCATTCTTGAGCTTGGGGAGTGCCGGGGCCGTTGGGGGAGCACTCCACGTAGGGCACTTGGTCGAAAGCTGCCCCGAACAGCTCTTTCTGATCTTGACAATGGGGGCACCAATAGGCACCGTACATGGTGCCGCCGATCTGCCGCAGGTGGGCTGCCAACCCTACCGCCAGGGGGCTAGGCGGGGGAACTTGGTTGGCGTACACCCCAATCGTGGTCACCAATGTGAGAAAGCCTATGAGAATGTAGCCAAAGACCAGCTTGCCCCCATCCAGCCAGCGGTGGCCCAGCACGGTCACCAGCCCCAGCCCTGCCACCAAGATGATCGCGGTGGTGCAATACATGCAGAATTGCCGCAGCACCGCCACCATCAGGTAAAGCATGTACATCTCAAAGGCGGTCATGGCGGAAACCAAGCCAAACAGGGCCGGCCAGCGCCACCGCTTCACCAGTGGGATCCCATCCGGCAGCACCGCCAGCGCCAAGACTCCCAGAAACCCCAGCAGGCCAACAGCCGCGGTCGGGATCCCCAAAAACTCTGCCCAACGGCTGGAGAGCACCAGGTCACACCCCCCATCCCCCGTGCAGAAGGCAGCGGGCTGCTCCGTCAGCTTGGTGTAGGTGAGATAGGCCGTCAACAGGGATCCCAGGCCGGCCAGGATCGCCAAGATCAGACGGGAATGGCGCTGCAGCCAGGTCTCTTCTTGGGCTTTGAGTTTGAGATAAGAAGCCATGGAGTTTCAGGGGTTTCAGCAGTTGGACACCCCCGATTATAGTGGGGTGGAGCTGGGCTCGTCCGTGGGATCCGACGCAGAAGAGCGCACCTGGGCGGCAAACCTGTCTCCCAGCGGATCCAGCTCCCATAGGGATCCCAGTTTGGAGTCGGAGATAGGCCGGTCGCAGAGGCCCCAACGGCGGCGGAAGTAACGGGCCAGATCTTTTTCTGCCAGGGCCAGGTAGACCGGGCGACCATGAGGGCAAGTGTGGGGATTGGCGGTGCGCTGCCAGGCTTCCAACAGCTTTTGCATCTGCTCCAGGGTCAGTGGGATCCCATTGCGCAAGGCCCCTCGACAGGCCACCGCCACCTGAGCTGCCTGCAAATCTTGACAGCGGCTGAGCTCTAGCAGGGATCCCTGCACCTCTTCTGGATCTTCCGACTCCAAAGCCAAAGGGAGGCGTCGAATGAGATGGGTATTGGGGCCGAAGGGTTCCGGCTCCAGCCCCAACTGCTCCAACCGCTCCAGGGCTTGGGGCGATAGTCCTTGCAGCGTTATGGGCGTCTCCGGTGCTACCAGTTGCCAATGCTGCCGGATGTACTCATAGCGAACTCGCTCGTGGGCCAGGTGCTGCTCCACCAGCCATAGCCCCTGGGGATGCTCCGCCAAGATGTAGATCCGATGCAGTTGGGCCAGCGCCCTGAGGGGAGGCAAGGGAGAAGTTGGCCGGTCAGAGGGAGGAAGATGGCTCTGGAGATCGGGCGAGACTCGATAGACCACCTTGGCCTCGCTGGCCCGGATCAGATGCACAGAGCGGCGGCTGGCTTGCCCGGATCCCAATTGCAGAAGGGAGTGCAGGTGTTGGCGCAACTGCTCCTGGCGGGCCGTCAGATTCTCCAGGTAGAGCTCGCTTTTGGCAGGATGACGGTTCCAATCCACCTGTTCTGGGGGCAGGCGCAGGTGAACAACCACCAGCGGATGGCGGTGGCGGGGCAATGCGTGGTGAAAAACCGACTGGATCAGCCGTTGCCAGTCGGGCATCTGCACAAACCGTCCGTTTACGGCCACACGGATCCAATCGGGGTGGGGGCGATGCAGGCGATCCGGCAGGCCCAGCACCACTTCCCAATCGCTATCCCCATCCTGGATCCGCCGATAGCGCAGATCCGTGGGATCCAACTGCGGCAACACCTGCAGCAGCAGATCTTGCAGAGATTTTCCCGGCCAGAGGCTGAGCAGCAATTGCCCTTCCTGATGCACCTGCCAACTGACCCAGGGATGGGCTAGGGCCGCATTTTGCACCAGGGTCAGGAGCGGGCGAGTTTGGGGCAAAGCCCGACGGCGCAGAGGCCAGTCGGCAAACAAATCCGCAACCGTGACCACCGTTCCCGAGGCAGTGGCTGCCGGCTGCTGGTGGGCCAGCTCCCCTTGGCGGTCGTAGGTGGCCAGCCAGCCGTGGGCATCGTCAGCGTGGCGGGTCTGAATGGTCAGGGATCCCAGCCGGGCCAGGCTGTGCAAGGCTTCGCCCCGAAACCCCAGGCTGCAACCGTCCAACTTGCTGGTGGTGTGGCGACGGGCCACCTGCTCCAGCTCCGAAGCGGGGATCCCTTGGCCGTTATCCCCCACCCGCACCTGCCAGCGAGTCGGCCAGATCTCCACTTGAATTCGGGTGGCCTGGGCATCGAGGGCATTTTCCAGCAATTCCCGCAGAGCAGCCCCCAGCGAGTCGATCACCTCTCCCGCGGCCATCTGGGCGATCCGCTCTGGGTTCAGGGGTTGGATTTTGGACATGGAGTGAGTTGAGAAAGCAGACTCTCTTCCTGCCAGCTTGTCGCCAAAAGGCCAACAGCGCCGAGCTTTAGCTTAGCTCTCTCCCTCTGTTGCCAGTGGACAGCGCCTTGCCAATGGTTTTCATTAACTTCAAGGCTCCCCTCAGGCCAAGTGAAGGATTGAGGTTCCGCCTTCCTGCCCATCGGTAACCGCCAAGAACTTCGAGAAACTTCGAGAACAAGAGAGCTGAGCGGGTGGCCAGTCATAAGGAAACCTTAAAATCCCAAGGCCAGCCATCAGCCTCTACTAGGATTTAAATAGTAAAATTTCTCATTAAGGAGGAGATTATGGCAGCACAGCAAGCTCCGGCCCGAGAGCTATTCAAGGAGGCTTTTGAGAATCGCTACACCTGGGACAAAGACTTTCCTGGCTACCGAGCTGAGATAACCTACTTTCCCAAAGAAGGTGACAGCAGCCTCTCCTTCTCAGGAGTTGTGAGTATTGACCGCAACATGAAGATCGATGTTGCCGGCGTCGAGGACGAGGAGATCCGCCAGAAAATACGGGAACAGATGTGGGAAGTCATGGTGCATCGCGTTCGTCATTCCTTCGACGAGGAACACGGTGGCCACACCTTTGCCTATGGAGAGCCACAAAATTCAGACATCACTGAAGTTCTTGTTTCGGGCTTATCTTCTACCGATAGGTACTGGGTTCAGGGCAAGCACATTCAAATGGTACATCGCCATCTTGCCAATCGGACAATTACAGTCTCAGTTCAAGAGTTTTACGATACAGGTGAGGGCTACCTACCCACTCACTACACTGCTGAGTATTGTAGCCCAGGAACTGGAGAAAAAACTCAAGCAAAGATGATCTACGAAGATCGTTATCAAAAAATAGGTCGGTATTGGATTCTGGTTGAGAGAAGAATTTGGGAAGAGCAGGATGGCCAAAAAAGTTCATCCCCTCAACTTTTCCTCTTCTCTAATATTCGATTTTTCGAATAGCTGAGAAAAATAAGTTTTTCTTTGCGGCTGTGGGCATCTCTCATTATAGAAGGTGATGAGGTGCTCACAGCCAAGCTCAAAACAGATGGCCACAGGGTACAGCCTGTTAAGGGCTCAAGGGGTACAATAGCAGCACTTAGCAAACCAACTTCGGAAGGAGGATGGATTGATCAGTAGTAAAGAAGTCTTCACTATCTGCTCCATGCTATATTTCCCAATTCTGCAAAGCTGCCGAATAAAATGCTTCAACACCGACCACATCATCTCAATGGGATTCAACTCCGGCGCATACACAGGCAGGTATAGGATTCGTGCTCCTGTCCCCCTAATCAATTCCTCAACTTCCCGACTCTTGTGGATATTTAAATTGTCCATAATCACAACCTTCCTCGCATCTAGCTTCGGACATAGCTCGCTTCTCAAAAACTCCAAAAAATCTCCAAATCTCCTTTCTTCATCCCACCCTTGATGACACGACAGCCAACTACACCTCTCAAGGAAATAGCTCCAATAACCGTATACTTTTCACCCTTGTATCTCTGACGATAATGATAAGCCCTTTGACCACGTAAACTCCGAGATACTCTCCGCTCCATTCCCTCCCAGACTCCCGTCTGGTCGATGGCAATCAAATCCTCCGCTGGAATATTCCTGACTTCTTGACTATAAGCTAGTCGTTCCCTTTGCACCTCCTCTTCTTTGACTTTTGCACTGCGGTAGGTCTTTTTTTTAGAGTCATTCCTTGCTTTTTCAAGAAATTATGTATCGTGACGATGCTTACATTGATTCCTAAGCGCTCGCGCAACAGTTCTTGATACTGCCACAGGTAGAAGTCTGGGTGTTCTGTAATAATTGCCATCACTTCCTGCCGATGTTGTTCCAAAATGCCCACTCGCTTGGTGCCTGCTTTCTTAGGGGCTAAATCTTAAGTTTGTTGGTACTGACGCACCCAGCGGTGTACTGTTCTTTTGGTCACCATGAAGCGTTTAGCTACCTGGCGGATGGAGGTGTTACCTGCCTGATAGGCTGCTACAACTCTTTGCCGCAAATCCAAAGAATGAGTCGGCATTCCTTTCTCTCCTTCCTCTTGAATACCTGTACCCTATTTTAAATTAAAAGGCTGTATCTTTTTTGGAGTTACCTATGTCTAAGCTGGACTCAAAAAATGCACCTGGACACCAGGTACTGGCTGCGGCAGGTAAAAAGGCACTTCGACCGGGGGGCTTTGGCGCTACCGAACGGCTCTTCAAGTTTGCCGAGTTCCGTCGAGGAGAAACTGTGCTGGAACTTGCCTCAGGCCTTGGCTACACGGCTATTCGATTGGCAAAGCGCTATGGCATACATGTTACCGGCATTGAGAAAAATCCAGATAACATTGCTCGCACTCGCGCTAATGTTTCTGCAGCAGGGCTAGCCGGCCAAGTTGAGATCCTCGAGGGCGATATCTTTCACCTAGATCAAATCGATCAGAAATTTGACTATGTCTTGGCGGAAGCTATTTTAACAATGCAGTCCGATGCAGGAAAATCTAAGATTTTGTCAGGGATTTACAATTGCCTCAAGCCAGGGGGTAAGTTCCTCAGCCATGAGCTGCGAGTTGAGGGATCCAACAGCGACGCTATCCGCAAGGAGTTATCCTCCGTAATCCATGTCAATGCCAATCCTTTATCTACTGACAGCTGGCTTGCAACTGTTCAGCAAGCAAATCTTACGGTTGTCCAGTATGCCACCGGCCCCTTAACTTTGCTCAATCCCGTTGCTATTGCTACAGAGGAAGGATTGCCGACGCTCTTAACTATGGTGTGGAATGTGCTTACACGTCCTGTAATCCGGCAGCGGATCTTATCTATGAAGCAAATCTTTAGCCGATATCGAAATAACCTAGGCTACATCATACTGATTGCCAAGAAGGAGGCTTAATGATGTCTCTTGTCTCCCCTGAGTCACCTTTTTTGCAGCTCAAAGATCACATTGCTTATTCTGTGGAAGGAGTTCTCAGCAAGATCATTTGGAAAAGTGAAGTCTGCCAACATACTCTTTTCTGTATGGCGGGAGGCACAAGTATTTCCGAGCATACCTCCACAAGGGACGCTACTCTCCACGTCATTGAAGGAACTGGAGTCTTAACCCTTGCAGGTGAGAAGATCTCTCTATCTCCGGGCATATTTGTCTTAATTTCGGCAAATGTTCCCCATGAGTTAGAAGCCACTGCTGACCTTGCTTTTGTTCTGACTTTATCAAAGGCAAGTTAAGAACGCCGCCTTTTACTCAGCCAGCCGCTTAACATCGCCAAAGCAAACATTCCCAGCAAAGCAAAGCCCAGCAGCCACCTTCCCTGCTCTAGGATCCCTGCCCCCAGAGCCACTACTGGGGGTGTAGAGACGGCAATGCCCAAAGCTAGGGCGAGAAGAAAGTTCTGCCATTTTATTTGGGTTAGGCCGGCGGCGTAGGCGACAAAGTCGAATAGGCCCGTCATTAAAAAACCAGCTGTAAGAAAAATATTGTTTTCCAGATAGTTAGCTGAAAGGGCATCGACTTTGTACATCCATTGTCGCCCAACTACTCGCTGTACTAGGTCTCTACCAAACTTTCTGGCTAGGTAGAAGTTAAGTGTACAAGAGATAAAATCAGCAATTGCAATGTAAAGGATTCCCGATCCAAATCCAAAGAGGGCTCCTGCCAAGATGGAGTAAAGGGTGCTGGGTATGGCAGGAATAATAATACTCAGGGAGCGTAATCCAATCAGGGCAAGGGGTGCCCAGGGGCCTAGTTTTGCTATAAATTCTCGAGTTGCCTCTGGATCTAAGCGACGGGCCAGCAAGATGGCAGCTAACAGGACAACAAGCAACAACAGCAGTGAGAGGATGTCTTTCCTTTTTCTGGAATTGATTTTGCTGCTAGAGGACAAATCCTCTGAGGGGGTAGGGGACGATCCTACTGACTCGCCATCTGCTGACTTGTCAAAGGTAGTGCCGGGCGGATAATAGAGTTCATCCTTCAGGATCCAACCTGTTTTCTGTTGCAGATAGGCATGTGTGCTCAAGCCCAGACGCTTTGCCTCGGTGGCAACAGCCTTGTAGTCTAAGCCCAATAGCTCGCAGAGCTCTTTTTGTCGAATACCAGAAGGTGGCTGCATAGGGCAAAAGATCTCTACTTTCTCTGCTAGATGCTTAAGGTTTCCGAGGGATGCTCGAAGTAGGCATGATTTTCATAAGGCTTGTTTTGCTAGTGTAGAAAGTGTCATGTATTTTGCTTTTTAGAGGTTGATAATGATCTTGTGTATTGGCGATGTTCTTAGTTTAGCAGAATTGCAACAGATTCTGTCCCTCATAGCCGATGCTGAATTTGTGGATGGTGCTCTGACGGCAGGCTGGAATGCCAGGCTTGTCAAAAACAATAGGCAAATGCCAAAGGGATCCCTTCAGCAACGGAAGATAGAGGAGATTATCTTGGCAGCTCTAGAGCGTAATTTGTTGTTCCAGATGGCTGCCCGGCCCAAGCTCATTCATTCCATTTTAATTAGCTGCTACGAAGCGGGAATGTCCTATGGCACTCATACCGACGATGCGCTGATGCTCGATCGGCATCAGCTGATGCGCACGGATATTTCCTTTACGCTATTTCTAAGTGCCCCTGAAGACTATGATGGCGGTGAGCTGAAGATCGAGAGTAGCGAGGGGGAGCAAGCCTACAAGCTGCCGGCGGGTGCTTTGATCCTCTATCCTGCTTCCACCTTGCACCGAGTTGAGCCTGTAACCCGTGGGATCCGCTATGCTGCCGTCAGTTGGGTTCAAAGCCTAATTAGGGATCCGCAAGAACGCGAGATCCTCTTTGATTTACAGACTGTGCGGCAGCAGATGTTTCAGGAATCGGGCAAGACACGCCACTTTGATTTGATCTCCAAAGTTTACGCGAACCTGCTGCGGAAATGGGCAGAGCTCTAGAGGGATCGAAGAAAATAGAGCAGGGCTTCTCTGTCTTCAGCAGCCATATTTTTAAAGATCTCGCGGGAGCGTTCAGCTTCTCCCCCATGCCAGAGAATGGCCTCCTCGAGGCTGCGGGCGCGGCCATCGTGCAAATAGCCGGAGGAGGGCAGAACTGTCTGCGACAAGCCGATGCCCCACAAAGGGGGGGTGCGCCATTCTCGGCCCGTGGCCTCGAAGTCAGCGCGGCCATCTGCTAGTCCTTCGCCCATGTCATGCAACAGCAAATCGGTGTAGGGGTGGATGACTTGGTTGGCCAGGGCAGGGATCTCATGAATGCCGGTTTGTAGCTCTGGTCGGTGACACTTGGCGCATTGGGCTTGGACGAAGAGCTTTTCCCCTCGCTGAACTTGGGGATCCTGCCAAAGGGCGCGGCCAGGCACGGCCAGGGTTTGCACGTAAACGGTTGTCGCTTGGAGAGTGGCCTCGTCGATATCTTGGCTGCCATCCGCGGCCGGAAAAAGAGGATTCGTGACACCCATGTCGTTGGCGTAGGCGGCCGCAGTTTGTTGCCTGAGGTTGGGGGTATTGGCTTTCCAACCAAACCGTCCCAGCACCAGACGCTGCTGCTCTTGATCCCAAACCAAGTTGGGGCGGCCAGAGATGCCATCCCCATCGGCGTCGTCAGGATCGGCTGCTGCCAGGATCCTAGAAGCGGGAACGGCCTCCAGTAGGCCCGCTCCAAACACCGGCTGGGGGATCCGCAGGGAGATGAGGACAGGATCGATGGGCGATCCCTCCAGAGTTAACAGCTTTACAACAGGAGAACGCAGCCTGTAGGGAGTTCCGTCGGCGTACTCTCTGGTCTGCTCTACCCAGTGCAACTCCACCTTGGCCTCTGGCCGATAGCCCCGAACGGCCTTTTCTTGAACCTGCGTGCCGATGCCGGCCACAGGGGGAGTGTTGCTATGAGGAGCAATGGCCTCCCATCCAAAAGGCTGGGGATCCCCGCTTCTATCCAGGGATCCAACCTGGCTGACTCTGACGACCCGCTGCCCCTTGTCAGGAAAACCTCGGCCGTTTTTAACATGACAACCGGCGCAGGAGTTGTTGTTGAACAGAGGCCCAAGGCCGGGGTTAACAGGCGCCGGAGCGGTGACGAAGCGAGCCTCAAAGGCGATGTCCCCCAGGGCATGCAACCTGGCCCAGCGGGGATCCAAGTTGGGAGCCGGCTGCTCGTAGGCTGTTGAGGTGCGGTTCCAAAGGGTTGTTTCGCCACCCGCTCGAGGGGGCAATGGCTGGGATCCCTCTGGGGCAGCGGGGAAAGCCAGAAAGCTCGCCGCCCAAAGAGAGGCCAATCCCAGCATGAAAATCTGGAGAAGACGACGCATCGGCTATCAAAATATCGGCAACTCAGCTCTTTTGGGACTTTCTTACTACTGCAGGAGCGGCACAACTTCCTGAGCAAAGCTGTCGAAAGCGTCTTCAATTTTTTCCATAGCGGCAGTAATAGATCCACGGGCATTGGCATCGCAAAGGCTTTTTTCGATAGGGGCAGGGATCCCCTGGAGAGCCGCCGCCGCTGCTTGTAACTCCGACTGAATTTGACTATCCAAATTGGGATTGATGTCCCGGACAAATTGGCTCAGGCCACGACCTTTTCTATCTCTAAATCCGCCCAAGTAAGCATACTGAACGCTGCGCACATTGGCCTGGAACTCCGGCAGCGAATGGTGGGCAAAGCGACTTTCCAGCAGAAAAGGATTTTGCTGGGCGAAGGCTTCGCCAATTTTGACCTTGCCCAGCTCGTCCAACATGCCGAGAATACCTTGGGCTATTTCTTCAGCAGCAGCTTGCAGCGTGAGATAACTCTTGCTGCCCTCGCCGGCTTTTACCCATTCTTCGCGAAAAGCAGGCAGCCCTTGCACTCCCTCTGTCCAGCTTTTGAGCAGCTTTGCCGCCGTATCCGCCAAAACTGGGCCAAGGGCAGCCAAGTACTCCCGATCCCGCTCGGTAAAGTCTTGCAAAGACTTGTTGTTATCCACGCCAAAGAGCAAGAAGGCCACGGCATGAAATCCCTTTTGCCCGCTTTCCAACTCGGCCACGGTCTCTGGAGTGAGGGGATCGCCGCTGTTGAGAACTTCCAGCACCTCCACCTCGTTCAGGGGCCATTCGTCCAAATCCGCATCCAGCCCCAAATAAGCCGCCGGCCCAAAGGCAAAAGCCTCGCTCTCCTCCCAAGTGATGCGGGCAACAGACCAAGCCTGGCGAGCCGCTTGCAAAGTCTGGGCATTGGGATCTTGCACGAAGGCCTGGATGGCCTGAGACAGGGCCTGGGTATCGGCGACCAACTGCTCATAGGCAGGGATCACCACCTGATCGGCAAAGTCGAGCAAAATCTGCCGATCCTGAAACCGCTGCTCAGGAGAGAGCACAACGGCTGGCCGGCGAGAGCCTGCCCCTTCTTCCCCACCCTCGCCGCCGCCATCCACCGGGATAGGCCGACACTCCGGGTTCATTTGAGCTGCCTGCTGAGGCGAAGCCTGGCTCAGGGCCGGTGGATCCCCGCCGCCCGCAGCCGAGGGATCCTTTTGGGTTTCCCCGCAAGCGGCCCCGCTGACCAGAACATAAAGCCCTATCCCCGTCCACAGCTTCAGATACCTCGACATCTCCTCCGACTCCTTTGCCCTCGACTTGGCCAACTTTGGCTTGATTGTAATCCAGCTATTGCGACTCAATCTTAAGAAGGGAGAGATTTTTATCACCGGCTGCCACCGGATCGCCCGGCTCGTCCCTCTGCGGGCCAGCTTCCATCTGCAGCTTCCCCAGGTGGGGCTATGGGCGGATACAAGTCCGACTCTTAACAAAACTTAACTCTAAAGACATTGATATTTGTTTGCAAGAAGCCTAGAGTAGGTCACAGCTCGCTGTTGAGATTTACTCTCAACAGTTGGTTACGTGTCTCGAAAGGATGTGTCCGTGCGGCCAGAGGCGGGCCTGGGGCAAGGTCTCTGGCCTTTTCCTAGAAAAGCTTGTTTAGAAACGCAAGAGGAGCGGAGATGACAGCGACGACACTCAAGCAAGAAGGGGGATCTAGCTCGCAACAACAGATCCCGTGGTGGGCGGGCAACGCCCGTTTGACCGATCTTTCTGGCCGGCTGCTGGGGGCGCATGTGGCCCATGCCGGGCTGATCGTTCTCTGGGCAGGGGCGATGACCCTGATCGAGTTGGCCAAGTTTGACCCCAGCCGACCGATGTATGAGCAGGGGCTGATTCTCTTGCCCCACCTGGCCAGCTTGGGGCTGGGGGTGGGATCCGGCGGGGAAGTCCTGGATACGGATATCTACTTTGCGGTGGGAGCGATCCACCTCATCAGCTCTGCCTTTTTGGGGTTTGGCGGCATTTTTCATGCCCTGCGCGGGCCGGCGGTGCTGGATCCCAAAGCCTTTCCCCTGTTTAGCTACGACTGGCAAGACAAAAACAAGATGACCACCATCCTAGGGATCCACCTGGTGCTGCTGGGATTGGGAGCCTGGCTTTTGGTGCTCAAGGCAGTGGTGTTTGGCGGCTTGTTCGACCCGGTGGCAGGAGAGGTGCGCCTGGTGTCTCCCAACTGGAACCCCTTTGGCCACCTGTTGGGCATAGAAGGGCGCCACTGGATCGCCGGGGTGGACACTTTAGAAGACGTGGTGGGCGGCCACCTCTGGCTGGGCTTGCTCCTGGTGTCAGGTGGGGTTTGGCATATCGCGACCAAGCCTTTTGCCTGGGCAGAACGGATTTTTATCTGGTCTGGGGAAGCTTATCTTTCCTACAGCTTGGGAGCTTTGGCCTTGATGGGATTTATTGCCGCCTATTTCGTTGCCGTTAACCCAGTGGTCTATCCCGAAGTTTTCTATGGGCCGCTGCTTCAGGTGGGCTTGGATCGCTATCCCTTTTTTGAGCAAGGAGAGGCTCTCACGTCTAGGGTTTGGCTGGCCAATGCCCACTTTTGGCTGGCCTTTTTCTTCCTTCAGGGCCACCTTTTCCATGCCCTGAAAGCCCGAGGATTCAATTTCCGTACCGGCAGAGTAGAGCTCGCTGCACAGCAGGCCTAACGGCACGCTGAAGGCATTGACTATCTAGCCATCTGATTTTGAGCTTCGCACTTGCAGTTTCGAGGTAGGAGCAATGGCAAAAATAGGTCTATTTTTCGGCACTCAAACCGGAAATACCGAAAGAGCTGCCGAGATGATTCAAAAAGAGCTGGGCGAAGACAATGTAGATTTAATTGACATTGCCGAGGCCAGCATTGAGGACTTTGAGAAGTACGACTACTTAATCATCGGCTGTCCAACTTGGAATATTGGGGAGCTTCAGGCTGATTGGGATGGTTTTTTCCCAAATTTGGATGAGATCGATTTTTCCGGTAAGACGGTAGCCTACTTTGGAGTTGGGGATCAGTTGGGCTATCCCGACAACTTTCAAGATGCCATGGGGATCCTGGCCAAAAAAATTGCCGAGCGTGGCGGCAAAAATGTCGGCTCCTGGCCTACAGAAGGCTACGAGTTCAACGAGTCTAAGGGAGTGGTTGACGGTGAGTTTGTCGGCCTTGCTCTGGACGAAGATAACCAACCAGAGCTGACGGAAAAACGAATTAAAGAGTGGACGGCTAAACTAAAAACGCTCTTCAATCTGTAATTCAAACCCGGCTTCTTAACTTGTCATTGATACTGTGGGAGTTTGTCATGACCGGCGCAGTTCTATCTTCATCGCCTACTTCTGCTGAGGGATCCCCTCAGGTCAGTTGGTTGGCAGGGAATGCTCGTTTGCTCAACCTATCCGGAAAGCTGCTGGGGGCCCACGTGGCCCATGCGGGGCTGATCATGCTGTGGGCCGGCGGCATGACCTTGTTCGAGGTGGCCCACTGGGATCCAAATCAACCTATGTACAGCCAGGGGCTGATTTTGTTGCCCCATCTGGCCAGCTTGGGCATCGGCGTCAACGCAGAAGGGGTGGTTACGGATCCCTATCCCTTTTTTGTCGTGGGCGTTCTGCACCTAATTGCCTCGGCAGTGCTGGGGGCAGGAGGGATCTTCCATGCCCTTTTGGGACCAGAGGTGCTGAGCAAGGGGAAAACCTTTGCCGAGTTTTTCGGCTACGACTGGGAAGATGACGACAAGATGACCACCATCCTCGGCATCCACCTGCTGCTGCTGGGGCTGGGTGCATGGCTGCTGGTGGCCAAGGCTCTCTTTTGGGGAGGGCTGTACGATGCCAACCTGGGCCGCGTGCGGATCGTTGCGGATCCCACCCTCAATCCGCTGCGGATCTTCGCCTACTTGACGCCGCTGATGGGTCAGCAGGGCATGGCCGCCGTGGACAACCTGGAAGACCTGGTGGGGGGACACATCTACGTGGGCCTGCTCTGCGTGCTGGGGGGATGGTGGCACATAGCCACGCGCCCCTTTGCCTGGGCCAAGCAAGTCTTGATCTACTCGGGCGAAGCCTACCTCTCCTACAGCCTGGGGGCCCTGGCTTACATGGGCATCTTGGCGGCCTATTTTGTCAGCGTCAATGAGATCGCCTACCCTGCGGCTTTTTACGGGCCGCTGGGGCTGGCCGCTGACGAAAGGGGAATTGTAAGCAGCCGTACCTGGTTGGCTACAGCCCACTTTGTCTTGGGGATCCTGTTTTTGGCGGGGCACATCTGGCATGCCATCCGGGCGCGGGCGGCGGCCAGCGGCTTTGACTTCCAGCGCGGGGGCTGGGTGCGAGCCACAGATCCCCAGGTGGGCAACTTGGACACGCCGGTAAACCAGGGCGATCTCACCCTGCTGCTGCTGCAAAACCTGCCCATCTACCGGGAGGGCTTGTCGCCTTTCCTGCGCGGTTTGGAGATCGGCATGGCCCATGGGTACTTCCTGGTGGGGCCGTTTTACAAGTTGAGTCCGCTGCGGAATTCGGAGCAAGCCCTGACGGCAGGTACGCTGGCGGCCATTGGTCTGGTGCTGATCCTAACGGTTTGTCTTTCGATCTATGGACGAGTCTCTTTTCCGCGCTCGCGGCTGGTGGCGGTGGTGAACACCCCCTATGGAGAGGTGGCCTATCCGACGCCGGGAGTGCAACTGATGGCGGAATCGCAGGGATCCCCTCAGCCGGTGCGAGTACCGGCAGGATCGGAGGACTTGCCCGAAAACTTGCGCACCCGTGCCGGCTGGAGCCAGTTGGCGGGAGGGTTTCTGGTGGGCGGCGTTGGCGGTGCCCTGTTTGCCTACATGCTCCTGAACAGTGCGGACGTGTTGGCCCAGATTTTGCCTGGGCTGTGAATGAGGTTTGAGGCTCCCTGGTTCGGGGATCTGCAGAAAGGAGAGGGGTATTGTCCCCTCTCCTCTATCCAGATCGGCTCGGATCCTTTGGGCCGCATTTTCCAATGGCAATTGCACTGTTCACAATTGCATGGTTCAACCGCACTTTGCCGGTTGGTTTCTGGCTACTGGACTTTGTAGATCTTTTGTTTGGCTAGCAGCCTTGATGGTTTTAACAGTCGAGATGGAATAGCGAATATGAGTTTAAGCTCCGCTTCTGCGCTCGCTTTTGAGGCCCTGTATCTGGGCATTTCTCCCAGTCTCAAGCTCTTTGATCAGCCTTTATTAGGATCCCTGAGGAAATGCTTTCGGATAGCATACTGGGAGTACCACCAAACCCAGGATGAGCCTTGTAGCCTGGAGACTGTAATCACGCTGCTATACGAATATCTCAAAGCTTGGGATCGACCCGTTCATCTTATCGGCCACGGCTTGAGCGGGGTGGCCGCTTATCTTTTTGCCTGCCGTTACCCACAGCGGGTACAGTCTCTGACCTTGCTGGCCGTGGGAGGTTGGCCTGCTACCACTTGGCATGCCCATTTCTATGTGCAGCGAAAAATCTTTTGCTGGAGTCGGGAACAACTCTTGGTGCGTATAGCCCAGAGCCTTCTACCTACTTCAGAACAGTGGCGAGCACGCTCACTCTCCTATGCTCTGGCTAAAGATTTGGATACTTCTCCCATACCTCACTCCCTATTTCAGGTGATAGCGATTCCAGCCCAGAAAGTGTCGGTGCCGATGTTGGTTTGCGCCAGCAAGGATGACCCCATTGTGGATCCTGCTTCGCTCGAGAAGTGGAGAAACCACCTAAAGCCAGGGGATCAAATGTGGTTTTGCCCTGGGGGGCGACATTTTTTTCATTATTCTTTTCCAAGTTTGGTCAATCTGAAAATAATGGATTTTTGGCAGGAATTGCGTAAACTTCAGCCCAGCATGGCTTAGGGCGGCTGGACTTTCGCGGGATGATAGAATGGCTACTCATCCAAACAGCAGAGGAGCTCCGTTTGCAGCTAGGGCGAAGCAGCCCAGGTGGAGCCCCTGACAACAGGAAAACGGGCAGGGGTGGAATGAGGCCATTGAGCTCCCGGTAAAATTGATAGAATAGGGCAAGCCCCCAACTTGGATAGGGAATGGGCTTGACCGCGGAATCCGCGACTATGTTCGACAAGCTGCTCTTTCCCATCGACAACTCGCGTGAGACCAGCCACGCCTTGCCCTTGGTGGCAGACATAGCGCAGCGCTACAAAAGTCAGGTGTACTTGCTCTCTGTACTGGATGCCGCGGAGCTGGACGCGGAGAGGGCGGAACAAGCTCGGCAAAACATCCACAACCTGCTCAAGCAAACGGAGTCTGGCCTGCATCAAATCGGCCTCAACAGCGTCAAGAGTGAGTATCGAGAGGGAAAGGTGCCTTTTGTCATCTGTGATGTGGCAGACGAGCTGGAGATTAGCCTAATTGTAATGGGATCCCGCGGCCTCACCCTCTCCGGAGAGGGGCAGAATAACTCTGTCAGCCACCGCGTGATCGATCTTGCCCCCTGCCCGGTGTTGGTCGTGCCCTGAGGAGAGGGATCCCATTGACCAAAAGGCGCGGCAAGCCCCGTCCTTCAGGGCGGGGAAGGATAGCGCCGACCGTAGCCGACGCCCTTTAAAAACGCAGTGCCGGCCATGTG
>NZ_JBSSAH010000034.1:0-32931 GCF_054058415.1 Thermostichus sp. MS-CIW-38
CCCTACAACGCCATTGCGTTTAGCGCGCCGATAGCGGTGTTTGTGAGCGTGTTTTTGATTTACCCGCTGGGGCAGAGCAGCTGGTTTTTTGCGCCTAGCTTTGGGGTGGCGGGGATTTTCCGCTTTTTGCTGTTTTTCCAGGGGTTCCACAACTGGACGCTGAACCCGTTCCACATGATGGGGGTGGCTGGCGTTTTGGGTGGAGCGCTGTTGTGTGCCATCCATGGGGCGACGGTGGAGAACACCCTGTTTCAGGATGGGGATGCGGCCAGCACCTTTCGGGCTTTTGAGCCGACGCAGTCGGAGGAGACCTACTCGATGGTGACGGCCAACCGGTACTGGAGCCAGATTTTTGGGATAGCGTTTTCCAACAAGCGGTGGCTGCACTTTTTCATGTTGTTTGTGCCGGTGACGGGTTTGTGGATGTCGAGCATTGGGGTAGTGGGGTTGGCGCTGAACCTGCGGGCGTATGACTTTATCAGTCAGGAGGTGCGGGCAGCGGAAGACCCGGAGTTTGAGACGTTTTACACGAAGAACATTTTGCTGAACGAGGGGATTCGGGCGTGGATGGCGCCGCAGGACCAGCCCCATGAGCGCTTTGAGTTCCCTGAAGAAGTCCTCCCCCGCGGCAACGCGCTCTAAAGGAAGCTACCCTGGCTGCGTCAGGGATCCGCTCCCGGCGAATCTTGAGTAATCAAAAATCAAAAACTAAAGAGTTCAGGGATCCCTCATGGGATCCCTTTTTGTGTTGGGCGCGAGGTGGCTAGGAGGGGATCCCGTCTCGCAAGCGGGCGCGAATGGCTTGCCAGATCTGTTCAACCAACTGGGGCGGGCTGGTTTCTGACCGGATGGGCACCCGCACATCGGCTTGGGCGTAGAACGGCTCTCGCTCTTGCATCAGCTTGTACAGGGCAGCTTGGGGGTCGGGGGTTTGCAGCAGAGGGCGTTGGCCGGGATCCCGCTTGAGCCGCTGCCAAATCAGCTCGGGGGTCGCATCCAGCCAAACGGTGAGGCCATGGTGCAAGTAGCTCCAATTTTTGGGGCGCAACACAATGCCGCCGCCTGTGGCGATCACCAACCGGGTGTAGCTGCTCAACTGGGCCAACACCTGCGTCTCCAGATCCCGGAAGTAGGCTTCCCCATGCTCGGCGAAGATCTGAGCGATGGAAGAACCCCCCACCTGCTCCACCAGACCATCGGTGTCGAAAAATTGAAAGCGCAACTGGGCTGCCAGCTCCGCTCCCACGGTGGATTTGCCGCTGCCCATCATCCCAATGAGATAAACATTTACGCCGCGCAGGCGCTCAACTTCCTCGGGGTGGATCATGGGAAAGGTACCTAGATATAGCCATGCTCGGCCAGAAACTCCAGAGAAACGCTGCTCTCGGGGGGCAGCAAGCCCAGCAATTTTTCCACATACTTGCCCAAAATATCCGCCTCTATGTTGACGGGATCCCCAACTTGGAGCTGAGAAAGGTTGGTCTCGCGGTAGGTTTGGGGGATTACAGCCACCTTGAACCAGCAGCCCCCTTGGCGCACCTCAGCAATGGTCAAGCTCACCCCATTCACCGCCACGCTGCCCTTGGGTACGATGTAACGCCCGATCTCTTCGGGAACCTTGAAGCTCAGCTCCCAGGCGTTGCCAGTGGCGGCTTGATCCCACAGTTGCCCCACCCCATCGATATGGCCGCTGACAAAATGCCCCCCTAACTTGTCTCCTACCCGCAGCGCCGGTTCCAGGTTGACTGTGCGCGGGCCGAGGGATCCCTGGCCCCAAGTCGAGCGCCGCAGGGTTTCCGGCGAAACATCGGCCAAAAATCCATCGGGCAGAATCTCCACCACCGTCAGGCAAAGGCCGTCCACCGCCACGCTATCTCCATAGGCCAACTGAGGTTGCAACCGGGGACAGGTAACCCGTAGCTGTGAAGAATTGATCAACTGGGCTGTGCCCAAACTTCGAACCAGACCCGTAAACATTGCTTTGGCTCCTTAGGTTTTGCCGGCTGCCTTTTTGGCTTTCTGTTTTTCTCGCTCTTTGGCTCGTTTTTCGGCAGCGATTCGCTCTTGTCGGGCTTTCTCTTTCTCTTCAGCGATCTTTTCTAGATAGTAGTGATAGTTGCCCTGGTAGGCGACCAACTCTCCGTTGCGAATCTCTACAATCTTGTTGGCCACTTTTGAGATAAAGTAGCGGTCGTGAGAAACAAGGATCACCGTGCCATCGTAATGCTGTAAAGCTTCTTCCAGCATCTCTTTGGCCGGGATATCTAAGTGGTTGGTGGGCTCATCCAAAATCAGTAGGTTGGCCGGCTGAAGTAGCATTTTCGCCAACGCCAAGCGGGCTTTTTCTCCCCCGCTCAAAGCCGCTACTTTCTTAAAAACGGCGTCGCCGCTGAACAAAAAGCGACCCAACAGCGTGCGCACTTCTTCGTTTTTCCAGTCGGGCACTTCGTCATGGATGGTGTCCAAGACGGTTTTGCTCAGATCCAAAGCCTCTGCTTGATTTTGCTCGAAGTAGGCAGGGATCACATTGTGTGCTCCCAATTTCACAGATCCCTCGGTAGGTTGCTCTAGGCCGGTGATAAGACGCAGCAGGGTGGATTTTCCTGCCCCATTGGGCCCCAGAAAGGCGACGCGATCCCCACGCTCGATCAACAGCTCCGCACCCAAAAACAAAATCTTATCTCCATAAATGTGCGTCAAATTCTCGATCTTCACCACCTCGCGACCACTGCGGGGAGCAGGGGGAAAGCGAAACTTGAGGGTACGCACGTCGCCAATGGGCGCTTCGACCCGCTCGATCTTTTCCAGTTGTTTTTCGCGGCTTTTGGCCTGAGTGCTGCGGGTGGCACTGGCCCGGAAGCGATCGATGAAGGTTTGTTGCCTTTCAATTTCCTTTTGCTGACGTTCGTAGGCAGCTTGTTGTGCCTCTCGCCGTTCAGCTTTTTGGAGTAGGTATTGAGAATAGTTACCCAAGTATGTCGTAGAAACTCCTCGCTCCGTCTCCACAATTTGGGTGCAAAGCCGATCCAAAAACTCTCGATCATGAGAAACAATCACCATGGGGATCGTCAAGCTCTTGAGGTAGTTTTCCAGCCACTCAATGGTCTCCAAGTCTAGGTGGTTGGTCGGCTCGTCTAGCAACATCAAATCGGGTTTTTGCAGCAGGATTTTCCCCAGGCTGATGCGCATCTGCCAGCCGCCGCTGAAGGCGCTCACCAACCGATCCCCGTCCTCCGGCTCAAACCCCATTTCCGGCAGGATTTTCTCAATACGCGCCTCCAGTTCATAGCCATGTAAACTCTCAAATTGGCGCTGTAGACGATCTAGACGGCGCAAAAGGGTTTCCAACGTGTCCGCGTCCGCCTGCTCCATCTGTTGGGTGATTTGGGCAATTTCTTGGTGAATGCGGTTTTCCTCTTGAAAGACTGTCCAGAACTCTTCTCGCACCGTTCGGGCGGGATCCACTCCAAATTCTTGGGTGAGATAGGCGATGCGCAGGTTGGCGGGGCGGATCACCTCGCCGCTGGTCGGTTCTTCTTGCCCGCAGATAATCTTGAGCTGGGTGGTCTTTCCGGCCCCGTTTACTCCCACTAGGCCGACGCGATCCCCAGGCTTAACTTCCCAGTTCACATCCTTGAGCACCTCACCGGTGGGATAGATTTTGCTAATGTGTTCCAGTCGCAGCATAATGCTCCTTGGGGATCGGGACCAATTGGAGAAGTGTGGCGTTTTCTTTACATTCTTTACTCGATTTTACGTATTCTTGGGATCCCTGTCCATGGATCCTGAGCAATTTCTGCTTGATTTCTCCCTCTCATTGATCTTGCCGGGATCCACGACAGCGTTTAATATTTCTGGTTTGCCTTCAGAAGTGCCTGCTGAACCCTGTTCGATCTTTTTTCATGTCTTCAGGGCTTGTTTGTCGGTACCCTTAGTATGGACTCTTTTGCCAGAAGCCTTGTGAGGCTTCTCTAAGGCTTAAACGACCTCTAATGCCAGCGGGGAAAAGCCAGTTCCTGAGAGAGATTGAAGTAGCCGGTCGTGATGACAATGAGGAAGGTTGATCGGATAAGTTTTCAGTGTATGGGATGCTTACTTCGTCTCTTGTTTCTGAAATCCCCGGCAACCTATTTTTCTCTTTTGGGCATGTCCTAATGAGCTATCAATCCATTGACATTAGCAGTCAGCCCAGACAAGTTATGGTCTCTTGAGTTGACTTCTTATCTAACATAAAACCTTTGTTGATTTTGACAGGAAAGCCAATGGCGACGGGGATCAACTCAGAAGGACACTACGCCTTGGCTTGATCCTCGAGGGAACGGGGGGATCCCTGAAACAGGGCAGGATGACCTGTTCTGCCTCCCTGAACCGACAGAGGATTTTGTCTGTGGGCAGGCGGCTGTTGGGCCAGAAGCCGCTTCACCTCTGCATTAAGCTGACTTTCGTTGAAGGGCTTGGTCAAGTAGGCGGTTGCCCCCGACCATTTGCCGCGGATGCGGGCCAGCAGACCATCGCGAGCGGTAACCATCAGGATGGGAAGGGACTTAAACTCTTCTAAGCTGCGCACAATGCGGCAAAGCTCTAGACCATCGATCCCCGGCATGGCGATATCCATCAACAACAGGTGGGGCCGATGCTGAAACAACAAAGGAAGCACCTCGGCGGGGTTGCCCGTTGTAATCACCTGATAGTTGGGCAAATACTGCCGTAGGATTTCCTGCATCACCACGCTGTCGTCTACCGCCAAGATGGTTATCGGGTTGTGGCGCTTGGTCTGCAGCAGCTCTTGGGGGGTTTGTAGGCTGACCAACCCTTTTTTCGCCCAGGATGCAAAGAGATTGGCCACCTCCAGCCGATCTCGACACAGCTTCTTGGCGATCACCTCCAGCGACTGGCCATCTTTGGTGAGGGCGTGGATCTTCTGTCGTTGCTCATCGGTGATGCGATAGCGGTTGACTCGCTCCCAATTGACCACCGGCACCGCCAGCATAGTTGGGATCGCCACCTTCAAATCTGCCCAGCGATCGTGGCGCCGGGCGGCTTCTTGCAGCAGCGGCTCCAACTCAAACCCGCCAATGGGGGCCTCTTGGGCGACCTGCTCCTGCACCTTAAAGTAACAGGTGCCTGCCCGTTCGAATAGGTAGCGGTCGAAATCGGTAAGCAGGTTGAGCCACAGGGCATCTTCCAGCTCCCCCGGCTTGAGCAGGCCCAATTGCGTGATGGCCTCCAGCAGCTCAGGTAAGGAATGGTCTTTCATCAAGCGCTCTTGCACCACCGAGATGGCCCGCTGTGGCCATTCCAAGTTGAGGCGAGGAATAAAGCGGGAGAGTCGTTTCAGCAGGATTTGCGTGTTGAGGGGTTGATCGGCAGAAAAAAGCAGCCTGCCGTGGTAGTAGGTCAACACCCAGGGTTCCGCACCCTCAGAGGGATCCAGTCCCTTGAGGTGAATGTGCAGATATCCAGTGGTAAACCGCCAACCTTGCTGCCTGAGCAGTGGCGCAAGTTCCTCCGAGCCGAACACAAAACGGGACATGCAGCGTTCTCCGGGCCAACTTCTTCAGGCCAAATGAGCAGCGATTCACCTCAGCCACACGCTCAAACCGTCGAAAGGAGAGCTTCAGAGAGCTCACTTATTTTAACAACTGGCTGATCTTAGCTTTCCCGGCCATTCCTTTACAGCAAGGGAATACCGCTTTGCCAACCAGGATATACACCCATGCAATCCCATATGCAGTGCCTTGAAGGATTACCATTGCAAGGCTAGGGTCCGGCTATGGCTCTATCTTTCTAAATTGAGAGCCTGCCGTTGGGCTTGGAGCAATTCTTGGATCCCGGCTTGGGCCATCTCCAACATTTGTAGCAGTTGCGGGCGACTGAAGCAGGCGGCTTCGGCAGTGCCCTGGATCTCGATGAAGGATCCCTGCTCGTTCATAACAATGTTCATGTCCACCTCGGCTTGGCTGTCTTCCTCATAGCACAGATCCACAAGTACCTCTCCCTGCACAATTCCTACTGAAAGGGCCGCCACCTGCTGCCGCAGCGGGGATCCCTGGGCCGGATCCAGCGCCCCCTGTTTGTACAGCCAAGTGATGGCGTCGTGCAGAGCCACATAGCCCCCTGTGATCGCGGCGGTGCGCGTTCCGCCATCGGCCTGCAGCACATCGGCATCGACGGTGATGGTACGGGATCCCAGCTTGCGAAAATCCAAGGCGGCGCGCAGACTTCGCCCGATGAGCCGTTGGATCTCGGCAGTGCGACCCGATAGTTTCAACATCTCCCGCGGCTGTCGTTGTTGCGTGGCTCCGGGCAACATGCGGTACTCAGCCGTCAGCCAGCCTTGGCCGGTGTTCTGCAAAAAAGGGGGAACTTCTTCGGCCACACTGGCGGTGCAAAGGACATGGGTATGGCCGAACTTGACCAACACCGAGCCAGGGGCATAGCGGGTAAAGTGGCGCTCAAAAGAAACCGGGCGCAATTGAGCAGCGGTGCGATTATCTGGGCGTTGCCAGCTCATGGGCAGTTCAAAGAGGGATCCCTCGCATTGTCAACCATGTCTGCCCAATGCGGCTCAGGACTTGGAATCTTTGCAGAACATGACTGGGGCGACGGCTGCGGACGGAATTGGTCTGGGAAGGCAAGGACGACAAGTGTAGCAACCGCCGCAAATTGGATATTGCCGGGTATGCCACCTGATACATTTACGCTGAACACTGCTGAACATCACTGTTCAACTATGCAGCGATAGCATTCTGTTTGTTTCCAAACAGAATGGCGGTATCCCGCAAAGCTTTGAGTAGAATACCCAAAGCGCAGTTTCCGTGTCGTCTTACTACCAATTTTCTGCTTTGCTTTGGCTACCATGTTGGCAGACTCGAAAGTAAACAGAAAGATCAACTGGTAGTAATCCGTACTGAACATATTATACATTATTTTCAGTATAGTTGAGCTTATTATTGACTAGAGTCATGCTCTACGCGGAAGAAAGTGAAGCACTTGTGAGCAGCAAAACTTCTAGCGGCTGATCTCAACCCTCAGCTGCCCTACTTACCTACTTATTCCCTGCTTGTCCAAGAAAATCTAAAAAAAATGCACCAGCGCACGCTGGCGCAAGAGAGTCAACTTTTACCGGTCAGACATCGACCTAGACAAGGGCAGGGATCCGAGATCCTCCCAAGGCCTCCACCAATGCCCGCACTTGAGCCACCATGGCCACTTCATCCTGGAGCCGGCTGACAGCTTTGCCCACCCCTACACCTGAAGCGCCGGCAGCAATGGCCAAGCGCACTGTTACCGTCGAGAGGCCGGAAGCGCAGATAACCGGTACCGAGACGACACGGCTAATTTCATAGGCGGCGGCCAGGGTGGGGGCAGCCTTCTCGATCAGGCCCAGGGATCCCCCGTGAACCGGCTCGGCACTGGTGCTGCCCTCGGTTTGGATGAGATCGGCTCCCAGATCCTCCAGTTTCTCGGCCAATTCTGCCTGTTGATTCAGAGGCAGAGTGTGGGGAACGGTTACCGACAAGAGCGTGCGGGGCAGAAGAGAGCGGGTTCGGCGGGTAAGGTCTAGGACTTCCGCTGCGGAGAAGATGCGGCCTGAAGGGTAGAAGCTGTCGTAATTGCCGATCTCGGCCATGTCTGCTCCTGCCTGTACGGCTGCGGCCAACTGCTGCGGCTCCACCGCCGACACACAGATGGGCAGATCGATCTGGGCGCGTACCCGCTGCACCAATTCGGGGCTGGCAGCGATATCCACCCAAGTGGCCCCTCCCTGTTGGGCGGCGCGGGTGATGCTCAGAACCGACTGCAGGTCGAAGTTTTGTAGACCGCTGATGATCTTGAGGGCCCGACGTTGGGCCAGAGCGTCGAAAAGAGCAGCGTGAGAGGCAGTGGTCATAGGCTCGTCAGCTTGTGGAAAGGCAGTCTAAGAGGAGTGAAAACAAATGGCTGCTAAAACTGGGCTTGGGGAAGCCTTTGCTCAGTCTAGAGGGTTTGCCTCAATCCCACAAGGGTCCCTCTTTACCCCATCATCCCAGTCCTTTTGGCTCACCACAATTCTTCAATAGATTCAATAGAATAGGGATCCCTTCTTGCAAGCCATCATGTATCGCTCTCCCTTCCCCTTCCTGGGCCTGCCTGAGCCGGATCCGGAGATGGCCCAAGCAATTCTCCTGCCCGTCCCCTACGAGGCCACCACCTCCTATGGCAAAGGCACCGCCAAAGGCCCTCAGGCGCTGTTGCAGGCTTCTGCCTATGTGGAGATCTACGACGAGGTACGGGATCGCCAGCCAGCTCTTCACCCCGACTTCTCGGAAGAGATCTCCCGCTACTGGACGGCCCCCCCGGTGGAGTTGGAAGGTCTGGGATCTTCCGCCCAGGAACTGGCTATGGCCGAAATCCAGCGTCGCGCTGCCGAGTGGGTGAGACCGGGGCGGTTCCTGCTTTCCATTGGTGGGGAGCACTCCATCAGCGGGCCCCTGATTGCTGCCCACCTGGCCCATTATCCGGAGCTGCACGTCCTGCAAATCGATGCCCACTGCGACCTGAGAGATAGCTACGAGGGATCCCGCTATTCCCATGCTTCTGCCATGGCCCGCGTGGTGGAGCAAGTGGGCAGCCGCCTCACCCAAGTGGGGATCCGCTCCATCTGCGCCGAAGACCGCCAGACCATTCGCGAGCGCCGTCTGCACACCTTTTTTGCCCACAGCTTGCACACCAAGCCAGCCCAGGAGTGGATCCCAGAGGTGATTGCCACCTTGGGCCCCCAGGTTTACCTGACGGTGGATGTGGATGGGCTGGATCCCGCTGTGGTGCCGGCCACCGGTACCCCCGAACCTGGCGGCTTGGGCTGGTGGGAGACGGTGGAGCTGATCCGGGCACTAGGACAGCAACGGCAAATCATCGGCGCCGATGTGGTCGAGCTGTCGGTCACGGGAGAACGGGAAACCGATCGCCGCAGCGCCTTCACGGTCGCCAAACTGGCCTATCAGATCTTGGCTGCGGCCTTGGGTTAAGCTCAAGAAGAGCTTGGCCGGCCATCCCCGGGGCACCTGTTCGAGTTCTTTAGGTTTTTGGGTAACACACCTGTGAAATCGGCCCACCCCCGTCGTCCTGCTTTTGAACTTCCCGCTTTGTCCTGGATTCCCTTGGTGGGTGGGGCATTGCTGCTGATCCTCTTGGCCACCTTGCTGCAGTGCTTGGTGGTGGTGCCTGCCGGCACACGGGCCGTGGTGTTCAACTCCCTGACGGGGCTGAAGCCGCAGCCGCTGGGAGAAGGGCTGCACCTCCTGCTGCCGCTGGTGGAAACGCCTATCTTCTACGACGTGCGCACCCAAACCTACACCATGGCCTCCCAACGCTCCGAAAACCAGGGGGATGATGCGTTGAAAGTGCTCAGCGCCGACGGCCAGCAGATCTCCCTCGATGTCTCGGTGCGCTTTCGCTTGGATCCCGACCAAGTGGCCCACCTGCACCAGACCATTGGCCCTTCCTACGTGGACAAAGTGATTCGCCCAGAGGTGCGGACGGTGGTGCGCAATGAACTGGCTTTGCACCGCGCCATCGCCGTTTTCTCGGAAGAACGCGAGCAGATCCAGGAAAATGTGGAGCGGCAGCTCTCCAGCATTTTTGCTGAGAATGACCTGATCTTGCAAAACGTGCTGCTGCGCAATGTCCGCTTCTCCGACCAATTCCAAACGGCCATCGAGCAAAAGCAAATTGCCGAGCAAGAGAAAGAGCGGGAACGCTTCCTCGTGGAAAAAGCAGAGCTGGAAAAACAACGATTGGTGATCCTGGCAGAAGGAGAAGCCCAAGCCATTCGCCTCCAGGGGGAAGCCCTGAAGCAAAACCCAGAAGTGGTGCAGTTGGACTACGCGCGCAAACTGGCGCCCGGCACCCGCGTGATCATCTCCCGACCGGATCCCTGGCAGCGGTAGCGGACAGCCCGTTGGCTCTGGGTTCTGCAAAAATCTATCCCAGAGCATTGTTGCCAATTGGAACGAGAATGGGGATAGCGATCCCCGGCCTGCTGACCTGACGATGCCCCTTGACGAGCAGCTCATCCACAGCCGCATTCAGGCCATCCGAGCCCAGATCCCAGACCATGTGGAGATCATGGCAGTGAGCAAAGGCTACAGTGCCGACCACATCCGCGCCGCCTATCGGGCTGGGATCCGCCACTTTGGGGAGAGTCGAGTGCAAGAGGCCGCCGTCAAACAAGGGCAACTGCAAGATCTGACCGATATCGTCTGGCACTTGATCGGGCATCTGCAGACCAACAAAGTCAAACCGGCCCTCAAGCAATTTGCCTGGATTGACAGCGTCGATAGCTTGCGCCTGGCCAAGCTGATCAACCAAAAGGCTTGGGAGCTGCACCTCACCCCCAAGCTTTGCCTGCAGGTTAAATTGGCTCCGGATCCCAATAAGTTCGGCTGGCTCATCCCCGATCTGTTGCAGAGCCTCCCCGAACTGAACCAACTGCTGCAAGTGCAAATTGTGGGCCTGATGACCATTTTGCCTTTGGGCTTGAGCTCAGAGGCGGCCCTAGACCTGTTTCGCAAGCTGGCCGAACTGGCCGATTACATCCAGCGCAGCGGCTATGAACATCTGCAGGTGCACACCCTCTCCATGGGCATGTCCGACGATTACCTCCTGGCGGTGGCAGCAGGCTCTAACTTGATCCGGCTGGGGCGCGCTTTGTTTGCCGACGCCGAGCAGGAATAGATGTGACCTCTGTGAAGCCGTTAAATTGTGATTAAATTTTGTGTAAAGCCGTGCAACTCCCCAGTCGCCCTGCGGGGCACCTTTGGGGCGAGAGTTCGGCTTGGATAATCAAAAGTGGGGGGATCCCGCCCAGGATTTGCCCTATTGGGGAAATTTTGGGGAAATTTGTAATCATTTGCGTTACTTCCGTTAACGTGGGCTCAATCCAGACGGGGAGCAGAGTTCAATCCTGCCAAACAACGGCTTGGCAAGTGAGATGACATCTTCACTTCTTCTGGGTAAACTCTAGTCGTCGAATCAATGGGGTTTTGTTAACCTACGTTAGCCCCCACCTGCTTCGGCAGCTTCCTGAGCAAACCCTGTCTCAGCCTATTGAAAGACTTTGACCGAGAATAAAAGGACGCCCCCTAGCTTGAGTGAGCCACTCAGGATCCAATCAGGAGCCTGAATCCTACGCTCGCCGTAAACCCATGACCTGTAGTGAGGATGTGCATATGAATGTCAATGGAATCTGGAGCAGGGTAAGAGATTTTGTGGGTCTGAATGATCCCGTGGACGGCCTGGAGGAGTACTCTGAAATGGAAGGGCAGGATGATTACCAACTGCTCTACGAGGGACGCCGTTCCCAACCGGCTGCTCCCCCCGAAGAGGAGGAAGTGAGTACCCTTCCGCGAGGGCGGCGGCAACGGGGAGTGGAAGCGGGGGAGGGCTCTGCCGGTCGAGAAGAGTCGCGGGGCCATCGGCGCAGTCAACATCGGGATCGCTCAGCAGGGGGCAGTATGGGGAGCAACGTGATTGGATTACCGGGCGTAAACCCACCCACCAGTGAAGTGGTGGTGATGGAGCCGCGCAGCTTCGATGAGATGGCTCAGGTTATCCAGTACCTACGGGAGCGCAAGACGGTGATCATGAACTTGACCCTAATGGATCCCGCTGAGGCGCAGCGCTCTGTGGATTTCGTTGCCGGCGGCACCTACGCCATCGATGGCCACCAAGAGCGCATCGGAGAGAACATTTTTTTGTTCACCCCCAGCACGGTGATGGTTTCCACCCCCAGTAGCCAAGTGGTGCAGCCGCTGCAGCGCCCTTTGCAAAGCCCTACCCCCCTCTGGCCCAGCACCTATGAGCATCTGCAGGCAGTAGGTCAGCACTAGTTGCTATGGAGCGGCCACTGCTAAGTGTTATCGGGGGTGGAGCCATGGGATCCGCCCTGCTGCGGCGTTGGGTAGCTGTGGGAGTTTATCCCGCAGCGCAGGTGGCCTTGCGGGAGCCTGATCTGGATAAGGCTGTGGCCCTGCAGCAGGAGCTGGGTATCCGATTGTTGGCGGATCCATCCCAGGCGGGAGAGTCTGAGATTCTGTTTCTGGCCGTTAAACCGCAGCTCTTCCCGGCAGTGGTGGCTGAGATGGGCCGGCTGTCCGCCACAGAGCTGGTGATCTCGATTATGGCCGGGATCCCCTTGCAGCAGTTGCAGCAGGCTTTTCCCAAACAAAAGGTGGTGCGCACGATGCCCAACACGCCGGCGCTGGTGGGGGCGGGCATAACGGCCATCAGCTACGGGCCAGGGGTGACGCCTATGCAGGTGGAGCAGGTGGAGAAGCTGTTTCGCGCGGTGGGCGAGGTGGTGACGGTGGCCGAAAGCCAGATGGATGCGGTGACGGCACTTTCGGGTTCCGGGCCGGGGTATCTGGCGGTGATTCTGGAAGGGCTGATCGACGGAGGGGTACAGGTGGGGCTGCCGCGTCCCATTGCTACCCAGTTGGCCCTGCAGACCTTGGCGGGTACTGCTGCCCTCTTGCAGCAAGAAAATCTGCACCCTGCCGTTCTCAAAGACCGGGTCACCAGTCCAGGGGGGACGACCATTGCCGGGATCCAAGCCTTGGAGCAGGCGGGGGTGCGGGGAGCCCTGATGCAGGCAGTGCGAGCGGCCTACGAGCGCTCTTGCCAGTTACAGGGATCCTAGCGGGCCAGCAGCCCTTGCCACAGGGGGCGGGTGATCCAATTCCATCCCACCTTGAGCTGGTGTTCCAGGGTGGGCAGGCGCACCAAATAGGCAGTTCGCCGGGCCAAATAGCCCAGGGGGCCGGTCAGGGTGAGGCCGCCAAGGGCAGAAAGCACCGCCGTATCCACCCCCAGGCTGAGCATTTCCCCCAGAGAAAAGTAGCGAAAGGGCAAGAGAGGCCGCTCCTGGGTGAGCAAAGCCCACAGGTTCCAGGCGCAATAACCGGCCTGTTGAAAAGCCGCTTGGGCTGTGGCCGGCACCGGCTTGCCCTCCGCATCCACCACCGCTGCTGCATCTCCCAAGGCAAAGATCTCTGGGAAGGTGGGGGTTTGTAGGGTGGACAAAACCTGTAGCCGTCCCCGCTCCGTTTTGGGCAGATCCAAATTGGCAATCACCGCTGCCGGTCGGGTTCCGACAGTCCACAGCACAGCATCCACAAGATCTGTGGCGATCTCCTGGCTCTCCAGCCGTTGCAGCTGCAGACGGAAGGGAGGGGCGCCGTTCTCGTTAAGGGCCTCGATGCCCAAGACCTTGGTTTGCAACTCCACCTGCACCCGCCGTTGGGCCAGCGCCTCTTGGGCCGCCTCCCGGCTGGAGGGAGCAAAGCCGGACAAGATTTGGGATCCCAACTCGATGAGGCGGATCCGTCCCCGCCAGCCCAGCCGATCCGCCAATTTGCAGGCCAATTCCACGCCACTAGCCCCTGCTCCTGCAATGGCCAGAGCCACAGGCTGAGCCGGATCCCGGTCTTCCAACGCCTTCAGGTGGGCGCGCAGCCGCTGAGCATCTGCCAGGGTGCGAAAGGGAAAAGCAAACTCCGCCGCTCCCGGAACGCTCTCCAGAGGGGTTTCTCCCCCCAGCGCCAGCACCAGCGCGTCATACTCCAAGCTCTGCCCATCTTTCAGCTCCACTCGGCGGGCTTGAGGGTCAATGGCCTGGACAGATCCGCGGCGAAACTGCACCGATCCCGGGGGCAGCAGATCTTGAAAACGGGGGGCCACCTCCCAGTCTTCCATTTCTCCGGTGAGCAGCTCATAAAGCAGGGGGGCAAAGACGAACCGCTCCTGCCGATCGACCAAGGTGATCTGGGGTGGTTCTGGCCAGGGTTGCCGGCTCAGTTCCAAAGCTGTGTACAACCCGCCAAAGCCGCCCCCAAGAATGCAAATGCTATTCATGCTCGGATGGTTCACGTGACGTTATCAGACGTTATCAAAGTTGCGCGAAAGGCCCCGACTGAACAATCACACCCTGCTGATGCAGAAGGGGCAACGAGGGATGGCCCACCTTGGGCTTGAATTGATTTAAACTTTCCCGGCTAGACTTCTCCAGCGTAGTCTTTGTTGCCCCAGCTTTGCCAAGCCGGCACTTCTGACAGGGAAGCCCGTCGCTCGTCCAGCCAAGTTTGGAGAATTACCGCCGCCGACTGCTGATCGATTAAGCCCTTCTGGGCTTTGGCCGGGATCCCCGCCTCGCGCAGGTCCCACTCCGCCTGCACGGTGCTCAGGTATTCATTGACGGTAACAATGGGAAGATCCACGGCCACCTGCAAAGCGCGCACAAACCGCTGGACTTTGCGGGCCTGGGATCCCACCGACCCATCCGCCAGAAGGGGGATCCCCACCACCACCACGGTGGCCTGGCGGCGGCGGATCCACTCCTGCACTTGGGCAATGTCCTCTGAGAGGGAACGGCGCTGGATCACCCCCAGGCCAGTAGCCAGCAGCCCCAGCCGGTCGGAGCCGGCCACGCCAATGCGGCGGTTGCCTACATCCAGCCCCAGCGCTGAAAGGGGATCCCTTGTGGCAGAATAGTTCAGGCTTATCGACATCCTTGCTGATCTTTATGGCTGCCTGGCCCCCTTTGGGGCTTGCAGTTTCCGTTCCTCTATCCTCTCTCGATGACCCTGTTTGGAGCAACACTCGATGACCAGCGCTACCCTGTCTCTCCCGAAGCATGAAGTGAAAGATCTGAACCTCGCCCCCCTGGGCAAGCAACGGATCCAGTGGGCGGCGCGGGAGATGCCGGTGCTGGCCCAGATCCGGGAGCGCTTTGCTCAAGAAAAGCCCTTTGCCGGGCTGCGCTTGGTGGCCTGCTGCCACATTACGACCGAAACGGCCAACCTGGCCCTGGCTCTACAAGCAGGGGGGGCGGATAGCGTTCTCATTGCCAGCAATCCCCTCTCCACCCAGGACGATGTGGCCGCCAGCCTGGTGGCGGACCATGGCATTTCGGTGTTTGCCCTCAAAGGAGAAGATGTGGCCACCTACCGCCGCCATGTCCAGATTGCCCTAGATCACCGCCCCAACCTGATTATCGACGATGGCGGAGATGTGACGGCGGAGCTGGTGCAGCACCGTCAGGAGCAACTGTCGGAGCTCATCGGCACCACGGAAGAGACCACCACTGGCCTGGTGCGCCTTAGGGCCATGCTCAAGGCGGGGGTGCTCAGCTTCCCGGTGATGACCGTCAACGACGCCGAGACCAAACACCTGTTCGACAACCGCTACGGCACCGGCCAATCCACCCTGGACGGGATCCTGCGCTGTACCAACATCCTTCTGGCCGGGAAGACGGTGGTGGTGGCTGGCTACGGCTGGTGCGCCAAGGGAGTGGCCATGCGGGCCCGCGGCATGGGATCCCAGGTGATTGTCACGGAAGTCAACCCGGTGCGGGCTCTGGAGGCGGTGATGGACGGCTTCCGGGTGATGCCGATGGAAGAAGCCGCTGCTCTGGGGGACATCTTCATCACCGTCACCGGCAACAAGCACGTGATTCGCGGCGAGCACTTCGACCGCATGAAGGATGGGGCGATGGTCTGCAACGCCGGCCACTTTGACATTGAAATCGACCTGGTGGCGCTGCAGGAGCGGTCCGTCTCCCGACAGACGGTGCGCCCCTTTGTGGAAGAATACCGTCTGCAGTCGGGCAAGTCAGTGGTGGTGCTGGGGGAAGGCCGCCTGATTAACTTGGCTGCTGCCGAAGGGCACCCTGCCAGCGTTATGGACATGAGCTTTGCCAACCAGGCCCTGGCCTGCGAATACCTGGTGAAAAACCGGGGCCGCTTGGCCCCAGGGCTTCACCCCATTCCTCTCGAGGTGGACGAGGCCATCGCCCGCCTCAAGCTCAAGGCCATGGGGATCCAAATCGACAGCCTCACCCCCGAGCAGATCGAGTACGGCAACACCTGGACTGCCGGGACTTGAGGGTGGGTGCTGGCGCTACGAACCTGAGATACATCCTAAAACCTGTCGCACCTGGGCCAACTCGTCAGCAGGGAGGCGAGCTTTCAACTCCTTCTCCCAGCGATCCAGCCAGTTGCACAGTACCTCCGGCAGACAAACCTTTTGGTTATAGAGCTCACACACTACCCAAAGGCTGCCGTGGACGACAACGCCGCTCTCCGCGCAAGCTCTGCGCAACCGGCCATCGTTGGAGAGGAGCGTAGAGCTGCTGGTACGGCAGTAGTGAAGACACAATGCGTCAGCTATCGACAACCCACTTTTCTTCAGAACCATTGCCTCTGGAAGCCACGTTTCCTGCACCTGGACAACCTGCACGCCCAAAGCAAGAACCTGGGACTTGCAAGGGTCATCGACTTCTGCCAGTACCACGTCAAGCACCTCCAGACTTGCCAGTCTTGCCAAGGATTCCAGCCCCCCAACCTTGGCGAAGTCAATGAGGATGTTGGCTTCAGGCATAGCTGCCCCTCTCATTGTCTCCGCCGAGGCGCGTTTGGGTAACTCCAACAGGTTGTCCAGAGATCCATCCAATGGAATGAGAGTGGGATCACCACTTCAGCCTAGCCCCGGTGCACCTGGGCCCAGACACGGGTGGGCAGGCTCCAGATGTAGATAAAGCCTTCGGCGGCGCGGTGGTCGAATTGATCCCCTTCCCCGTAGGTGGCCAGCTCTGGGTTGTAAAGAGAGTAGGGAGAGCGACGGCCCACACAGACCGCCTGGCCCTTGTGCAACCGCATCCGCACGACACCGGTGACGCTTTTCTGGGTGGCGCGGATAAAGGCGTCCAGAGCCTCCCGCAGCGGCGAGTACCAAAGGCCGTTGTAGATCAACTGGCTGTAGGTGGTCTCGATGCCGTACTTGTAATGGATGACATCGCGGGTGAGGGTGAGGCTTTCCAGCTCGCGGTGGGCTTGGATCAAGACCATTAGAGCAGGGCACTCGTAGATCTCCCGCGACTTGATCCCCACCAGGCGGTTTTCAATCATGTCGATGCGGCCCACCCCATGCAGGCCAGCTAAGGAGTTGAGCTGCTCGAAGAGGGCTTTGGGACTGAGGCGCTGCCCATCCACCCCGACAGGGATCCCTTGCTCGAACTCAATCTCCACGTAGGCGGGCTCGTCGGGTGTCTGGGAAATAGGCCGGGTGAGGGCATACACTTCCTCCGGCGGCTCCCGGTCGGCATCTTCTAGGATGCCGGCTTCAGCGCTGCGGCCCAAAATGTTGAGGTCGATGCTGTAGGGGCTGGACTTCTGCACGGGCATGGGGATCCCGTAGCGCTCCCCATAGGCAATGGTCTCCTCGCGGGTCATCCCCCACTCGCGGGCAGGGGCCAACACTTTGAGCTGGGGATTTAAAGCAGCAATAGCCAGATCAAAGCGCACCTGGTCGTTGCCTTTGCCGGTGCAGCCGTGGGCCACCGCATCGGCGCCCACCTCTTCCGCCACTTCCACCAGCAGCTTGGCAATCAGGGGTCGGGCCAGGGCCGTGGAAAGGGGGTAGCGCTGCTCGTAGAGGGCGTTGGCCTGGATGGCCGGGAAGGCATAGTCGGTAATGAGGGCCTGGACAGCCTCCCGCACCAGAGATTGCTCTGCCCCCGCCCTGAGGGCTTTGGCCTGAATGGCCTCCAGCTCCGCCCCCTGCCCCAAGTCGACTGCCAGGGCCACCACCGATTCCACCCCCCACTCGTGCTTGAGATAGGGAATGCAGACGGAAGTATCCACCCCGCCTGAATAGGCCAATACCACCTTCTTTGCCCGTCCCATGGGATCCCGCCGTTGCCGTTAAAAAGTTGCTAGCCCATTATGCCCTGTGGCAGGGATCCTGGCTGGCCTCAATGTCGGTTTCCTCAGCTATTCTCAAGGGGATTTCTCCTGCCGGGGAAAGGCCGGGGGTGTGAGTGAGCATGGCTGGCAAAAAGACGGCTGCGGCGTGCCGGGGATCTGAGCCCAAGCGAACTGTGGGGCTGGGGATCCTGTCGCTGCTGAGCTTTGTGGCCGGGATGGGGTTTGCCGCCCTCTCCCAGCCAGAGGTGGGATCCCCTGTTGCCGTCTCCGAGCCGGAGGTGCCCCGTTTTACCGCCCACGGTTGGCCCTTGTTGGATCCCTTGCCGCAGCCGGACGAGATTTGGGAGTGCGAGCTGGTGGTGGTGGGCGGATCCCTGGGAGGGGTGGCAGCGGCAGGCCATGCCATGCGAGGGGGGGTGCAGACCTGTCTCATCGAGCTCACCCCTTGGCTGGGGGGTCAGATTACCTCCCAGGGGGTATCGGCCATTGATGAATCGCTGCCGATGCGGCAACGGGGCAATTTTTCCCGCCACTGGCTGGAGTTCAAGGCCTTGATCGAAAGCCAGCCGGTGCATCTGCCGGCCTGGACAGGGATCCCGCCGGGAACCCGCGTATCCGAGATCAACAGCTGCTGGGTGGGAGGGCTGTGTTTTCCGCCCCAGGCCGGGCTGCAGGCGGTGGAAACCTGGCTGCAACAGGCAGCCCAAAATGCCCCCAACAGCCGCTGGGCTACCCAAACGGCTTTTAAGGGGGCCACCTTCAGCGCCGATGGATCCCGGATTGAAAGCATTTACGCTGTGCAGCGGCAGCCGCGGGATCCCGATTTTGTGCCGCCGGGACGGCTGTGGCGGGAGCTGGTGAGCTGGTATGGCTGGCAGGAGACGGAAGTTTTTGCCAAACGGGTGTTGAGGCTGCAGGCACCACCAGGCCGCAACCTGTTTGTTATCGATGCCACCGATACCGGCGAGCTGGTGGGCTGGGCCGGGATCCCCTATCGGCTGGGTTCGGAAGGGCGAGACGTGACCGGAGAGCCCAATGCCGCCCCCGCCAGCAACCCGGAGTGCACTCAAGCCTTTACCTTTCCCTTCGTGCTGGCCATCCACGACGATGGCGGTCGCTCCCGCGCCGAGCTGGTCCAGCTGCAGCCGGGCTATTCCCGCGCCGAACACCGCCGCGAGTTCGACATGGAGGGTTTCCCCACCTTCAGCGGCCAGAGCTTTTTCAATTACCGCCGCATCGTCAGCAAGGGCCGCCGGGATCCCTTCTACAGCACGCCTGTTCCAGGCGACCTGACGCTGGTGAACTGGAACCGCGGCAACGACTGGGGGATCATGAACCCGCCCCTGATCCTGACGGAAGAGCGGCTAGTGGCCTCAGGGCAGCGCCACAACTGGCTGGGGGGCCTGGATGTCTCGGCCATCAAAGATGGAGAAAACCACGCCCTGCTGTTTGCCGAGTGGCTGATGGAAACTCAATCCCGCTCTGGCTATCCCCTGTCCTTGGTGTTTGCCGAAGAGTCCTTGCTGGGCACCCGCTCCGGCCTCAGCCTCTACCCATACATCCGGGAAGGTCGACGCATTCTGGGGCGATCTGCCTACGGCCAAGCGGAGTTCCTGATGTTGGAGCAGGATATTCGCGTCGGCACCACTGGGGGACGGGACTTCAGCCCCACCGTGGTGGGAGTTACCCACTACGCCATCGACATCCACGGCTGTCGCTACCGCAACTGGGAGCCCTCTCTTTCGGCCAGCTCCGCGCCAGTCAACGAGTTTTCCGTCCGTCCCATTCTCATTCCCTTGGAAGCCCTGATCCCGCAGAAGGTGGATAACCTGCTCATCGGCGGCAAAGGGATCGCCGTCAGCCACATTGTCAACGCCGCCACCCGCGTGCATTACGGTGAATGGACCATCGGCTCGGCAGCAGGCCTGACCGTGGCTTGGCTGCGCAGTCAAGCTCCCGGCCTGATCCCAGCTCAGATCGTACCGCAAGGCAAAATAGCCGATTTACAGCGCTACCTGATCTCCCATGGGCAAAGACTGCAATGGTGAACCCAGAGGACACCGTCTCAGCGCGAACGACAGATCCCCACCCAATCGACCCAATTTTTCCGATATCGGGGCCCTAGCCCTCAGAGGGAAGTGAATCGGGATCCCTGCCTGCGCGGGCATCTTCGCTACTTTTGCCATAGCGCTGCTGCCGCCACCACACCAACAGGGGGCTGGCGATAAAAATGCTGGAATACACCCCCAAAGTAAAGCCAATGAGCAGGGCAATGGCAAACCCCTTCAAGGTAGCTCCCCCGAAAATGGCGATGGCAACTAGGGGCAGCATCGTCGTCAGGGTGGTGTTCAGGGAGCGGGCAAAGGTCTGGTTCAGAGATAGGTTTACCACCTCGGCCAGGCTGACCTTGCGGCTCACCAGACGCAGATTCTCGCGGATGCGGTCGTAGATGACCACGGTGTCGTTGACGGAAAAGCCGATGATGGTCAGCAGCGCCACCACAAACAGGCTGTCCGCCTCCATACCCACCGTCAGGCCCAAAAGGGCAAATAGCCCTATCGTCAACACTACATCGTGCAGCAGCGCCACAATGGCAAACACCGCGTAATCCCACTGAAAGCGCAGGGCCAGATACACCACAATCAGGCCGAAAGAGATGAGCACGGCCACGATGCCGGAACGCAAGAGCAAACGCCCCACCGTCGGGCCCACTGTCTCCACCAGATTGCGCTGGAAGGGGGCAACCTCCTGCCGCAGGGTGGCTTCCACGGCCAGCCGCTCTTGCTCAGTCAAGGGGGGCATGCGGATCAGGGCTTCCTGGCCCGTTTGGGTGTCCAGCTGGATGATGCTGGTGCCCAGGTTGTGTTCCTGCAGCGCCCGTCGCAGCTCCTCGGTGGTGACAGGCCGCTCAAAGCTCAGATCCAGCAAGGTGCCGCCGGAAAAATCCAACCCCAGCCGCAGGGGAGTTCCCAGAGAAGCCAGGGAAAAGGCCATGCTGACCAGCCCCACCAGCAGCACCGCCAAGGACAAGCTGAACCACAGCTTGCTCCGTCCAACAATGTCGAAGCGATAGTCGAGCAACCGAGAGGCGGGATCTACGGGGGATAGCTCTTGAGCCGTCATGATTGGGCCGCCTCCATCCGAACGCCGTAAAACTCAGGTTTGCGCAAGCTGGGGATCCCCATTGCCGCCAAGAGCAGGCTACGGGTGCAGGTGATGGCCGTAAAGAAGCTCACCAGAATGCCAATGCCCAGGGTTACCGCAAACCCTTTCACCAGTCCCATCCCCAGCCAGAAAAGCACGCCACAGACCAAAAGGGTGGTCACATTGCTGTCCAGGATGCTGCTGAAGGCGCGGTTAAACCCTTCCGAAATGGACTTGTAGATGGATTTGCCGGCCCGCAACTCTTCTTTGATGCGCTCGAAGATCAGCACATTGGCATCCACCGCCATGCCGATGCTGAGGATAAAGCCGGCGATCCCTGGCAGAGTCATGGTTACCCCCAGCAGTTGGAAGAGAGCAAAGGTACAGAGGGCGTAGATAAGCAGAGCAATGTCCGCAATCAGCCCTGGCAGGCGATAGTAGGCCACCATAAAGAGGAAAACCAGCACCAGGCCCCCGATCCCGGCATAGAGGCTGCGGCGCACGCTCACTTCCCCCAAAGTGGCCCCGACGGTGCGATTTTCGATCACCTGAATGGGAACCGGCAGCGCCCCTGCCTTGAGCTTGACCGCCAAGTCAGTGGCGGTTTCCACCGTAAAATTGCCCGTGATCACCGCCGTCCCGCCGGTGATGCCGGTGCGGGCAAACTCCGGCCCCACGATCGGGGCACTGATCAACACGTCGTCCAGAAAAATGCCCAATGGACGTTCTGTTCCGGCCAGATCTCGGGTGAGCTGAGTAAACTTTTCTGCCCCCTCCGGCTTGAACTCCAGCAGCACCTCCCAACTCTGGGATCCGCGGCGAGGGGCTTGGGGATAGGCATTGCGCAGCAGATCCCCGGTGAGGCCGACCCGCTCAAACAGAGTATCCGGATCCTCCCCCGCTGTTATCTCTCCCCGCTCGTTGCGGGGCAGCGCGCCGACGGGAACCAAGCCCTTGCGAAACTCCAGTTGGGCTGTATCTCCAAGGAGAGCAATGGCCCGATCCGGATCCGCCACCCCCGGCAACTGCACGAACAGGCGGTCTTGGCCGCTGATCTGCACCAGAGGCTCAGCCACCCCCAGCCCGTTGATCCGCTGCTGGATGACGGCCTCTACCCCCTGCATCACTTCGGGGGTGATTTCAGGCACCTCCTCGGTGGGCACAGCTTGTAGCGTGAGCTGGGTTCCTCCCTTGAGGTCAAGGCCAAGGCGAACCTCCCGGCTGAAGCCCAAGTAAACGAGGGCAACCACCACGGCCAAGATGAAGATCAGCCCTCGCAAAAAGGAGAGCCGACTGAGCCACGACGCTGAGGATCTAGCCATACTGCTGAGAAGGTGAGGAACACGGTCGCACTCGATCTGAGGCTCTTAGGATTTTGGCACTTTGTAAACTACCCGACCCTACACCGCCTTAGCAGTGTAGCGCGGGCTTTCAGTAGCCCTGAGCCTGTTATGCTCTACCAGAGAACAAAACAAGCCCGAACCTCTAGGCTGGTTTACGACAGCCCCCAAAAGCGCAATCACATTCGCACCATTCAAATCCGCATCCCCTTCCCATCCACAGTGTCCACACTTAAACTTCTTTCCACTGCGGTAGGATTGCGCAGGGTCGGGATGAATGTGCAAACACCGGTGGCAGGTCTGCGACGTGTAGGCAGGCGGAACAAGAATCAGAGCAACCCCCGCACGCAGAGCCTTGTACTCCAAAAATTGACGGAGTTGATAAAACGCCCAACTATTTGCCCGCCTACGCTCTGTCTTGCTGCGTGGCTGTTGATTGACCCTTTCCCGATCGCGCCAGCGGGACGGAGTCCTTATCCCTGTCAAGTCTTCCAGAGCAAGAGCGCTATTTGTCGCCTTTGCCCTAGAGACAATAGCTTTGGAGATGCGATGATTGACCCACGTTTTTGCTACGCAACGCTGACGCGACTGAAAGCGTCTTTCCTTGCCAGACAGCCGTTGCAACAGTTCTCTGCATCTGCGCCGCGAACTGCGGGTGCCCTTACTGGCTTTGCGTTGAAGTACCGCCCTCAACCGCGAGTGATGGTCTCGGACTCGGTTCAACTGCTGTCCATTCCAATTGTCCCCGTCTGACGTATGGGCAATATCTGTCCTTCCCAAGTCCACCCCCAGCACTCTACCCGTGCGTTGCGGTGGGGATGGCTCCGTTTCCACACAGATTTGAATGGAGTAGGAGCCGTCTTTACGCTTGACCAGGGTGGCAGATTTGGGATTGGAGCCCGCCAGCCGTTCTCTCTGGTAGCGGCCAATCGCCAGCTCAAAGCGCTCCCGACCCTCCACCGTGGTCAGCGACACCGTCCAGTCTTTTTGACGGAACGAAAAGATACGAGCGTCGTAGGTAGCGAAGCCCCCTTTGAACGCTTTGACGGGGCGGTTTTTCTGTTGGGCAACTTTACGGGCGCCGGCCAGCCGTCTGCAGACCTGCTGGTCGCGTAAGCGGGACGTAGTCCTTGCCAAGTTACTGGATAAGCCGAACCGGGCACGGATTTCGCGGTAGCACAGAGACTGGAGCTTAACGGCGTTGGCGACTTTCTCCGGCGTGTTCTGGTTGACCCAATTCAAGGCTTGGCCGAAAGCAGCCAAGGTCGCGTCCAATTTGGCGGCTTGCGACTGGGACACCTTGAGCTTGCAGGAGACGGTCAGGACTTGGGTCATGGTTCTATCGTAACTTCCGCATTCCTCCCGACACTGACCCTACGGGTACAGTGCGGGGCTCCTGCGCTAGTAAGCTGAACTTTCTGATCCTATCGCAGACGGGATCCCAGCGGAAAACGGCAGAGCCGGTGGCGCTGCCCCGACAAAATGGCCCCTGGGATCCACCGCCAAGGCAACCCCCAGCTTGATGAAGATAGGCACCGGGTTATTTTTGGGCAGAGCGGATGAGGTTCAAAGCCGTTAGCCTTGAAGTTGAAAAGATTACTCTGGTTAAAGACTGCCCTCGCTGGTTTGCGCCAGCCCTGGGTTAGGCTATTGCCATTCCGGGGGAGCAAGAAACACCGCTGCTCTGCCCCAAAGTCCGCAAGTTGAGTGAAGGAAGGTTGAGGTGAAGGGGAGACTGACCTGCCATTTCCCTGTGCTGCTATTGGCCCTGCCTCTGTGGGGATCCCCGACCTGGGCCGGAGAGTATTTCACCGAGGAAGTGACCAGCCCTAGCCTGGAGATCGTTCACGGCTGGCGGCAGGAGGTGTACGGCATTGGGGTCACCATCACCAACACCAGCCTCGGCTCCTTTCGCGTGCCCTTGGAAATTGATATGGAGGATCGGACTAGCTGTGAGCGGGCCGACTTGGTGCTGACCAACAATCGCATCATGCCGATGGGATCCTTCCAAGATTGCATTCTCAACATCTTTCCCTACCTGGATAAGTTCATCAACCAAGAAGTCGCCAGCATCCGAGTCACCCTAAAAGGGCCAGCTCCCCTCCTGGAAATTCCGGTAGAGGAGTCGGATCGACTGATTTTGGCCCAGGTGGCCAACCAATCGCGGGAAGCCTTTGTTTTCTTTCAGCAGGAGTTGGCCCGTGTTTTGGAGCTGCTGAGGCAGTCGGATCCCAAGCAAAGCGAGACGGCCCCACAGCCTGGCACCCCAGTTCCGACCGCCACCCCAGCCGAGTCTGCCGCTAGCCCAGGAGATTTTGTAATCGTGGGATCCATTCGGGAAGAACGAGTGGGGGCCGGTAGCCGCCTAAGCGTGGAAGCGATCAACCGCAGCACCCGCACGGTTCTCAACGCCCGTGCTCGTTTCACCTTCTATCGGGGAGAAGAAGTTGTCGATACGCGAGTGGCAGCATTTGAGCCCAGCGACGTGCCCCCCGGACAAAGGGCCTCTGCCAGTGTGCTGAAAACCGAGGCCAACTGGGATCGCGTTACGGTGACCTTCCAGTGGCAGTAGGGTTGTCTCAGGGGGCTAAAGCGTTGCCGCGAATCAGGCTGCCCAAGGTTTTGACCGTGATCTTGAACTGCACCCAAGGGCTCATGGGCACTACCGTCTTGTAGAGGTAGCTGTCAAAGGTCATCCTCTGCACGTCCCGGTCGGCGCACATCTCCACAAAGGCTTCGCGGGTGGCATTGGAACGGTAGAACACCCGCTGCAGGATGTCCAAGACCTTGTAGGTCAGGCCGTACTGGCGATCCCAGCGCTTGAGATACAGTTTTAGATCCTCCTCTGTGGGAATGCGCTTGCCGCCGTTGGAGGTCTCGACAAGGGTCTCGGCACACATGCGGCCTGACTTGGCGGCAAAATAGATCCCTTCGCCGCTGGATTTGGTTACGTATCCCGCCGCATCTCCCACCAAAGCAGCACGGCCCACCACGCGGCGCGGGCGGGGATGCTCTGGGATCGGATGGGCTTCCACCTTGATCACCTGGCCTCCTCGAATCCGCTCGGCAGCACGGGCGCGGATCCCAGCTTGCAACTTTTGGATGTGGGCTTGGTTTGCCCTCATGGTGCCGGTGCCCACGGCTACATGGTTGGACTTGGGAAACACCCAGGCATAAAAGTCTGGAGAAACATCGTCCCCCACATACATTTCTGCCCGCTCTGCGTAGTAGGCCATTTTGTCGTCCGGGAGCCGGATGCGCTCCTGAAAGGCCAGCGCATAGTTGTAGTCGCCAGCACCAATGGCTTCTGCCACCTTGGAGTGGAACCCATCCGCCCCGATCACCACATCCACAGCCAAAGAACGCGGCACCCCTTGCCTCGATCCGTCGGAAAAATCGTTGTAGTGCAGGATGTAGGGATCCCGGCCATTCTGGGGGATTTCCAGATGCATTACCTTGCCGTTGATCAGCTCCGCCCCTTTTTGGTGGGCACGATTGCGCAAGAAGGCATCCAAGATCTCGCGGCGGCACATGCCGATGTACTCGTTTTCTTTTTCGAGGGCGATATCCACCTCATAGTTGGAAGGGGAGATCATCTTCATCTTGCGCACTTTGCGGTCGATGATCCCCTCGGGGAGGTCGAACTCGGAGACCATACAGAGGGGAATGGCGCCCCCGCAGGGCTTGGCGTTGTCCAGCTTCCGCTCAAACAAAAAGGTCTCGATTCCAGCTTGGGCCAGAACTTCGGCAGCAGAGGCTCCGGCTGGGCCGCCCCCCACAACAGCAACTCTCAGACTCAAGGTGCTCTCCTCGATGCAAGTGCAACTGGCTCATCAGACAGCAGGCATCCTACCACAGCTCCTCAGAAGCATTGCGGACCTTGACGAAGTGTTGCAGAGTGGAGGGCTCGCGCTCGCTGTGTTTCTACAAAAGGCCCCGCCGCATTTGATCCCAGAGGTTGAGATAGGACTCGGCTTCGGCTGAGCTCAGGGGGCGCCAGATCTCCGAGCGTTGCCAAGTGGAGATTTGCAAGTCGGCTCTGCGTTGCAGGCGTGGGGCAAGTTGAGCCAAATCCAGCGGCAAAACCGAAGGGATCCCGCTCAGATTGACCAAGCGGGGGGCAAATTCAGGATTCAAGACAAAATCAAGCCAGTCAGCCAACAGGGATCCGGAATCTGTCTGGGTTGATTCTGTGTGGGCATGGTCTTCGACGTGGGGTCGCACCCAGACATCCCACCAGATGGCGGATCCGGAGGCCGGGATCACCACTGCCAGCTCAGGGTAGTTGGCTTGGGTGGCGTAGAGATCCTGCGACCAGCCCACGGCCACCCAGCTATCGGCCAAGCGCAAGATGGGCAGGTAGTCAGAAGAGGTGTAAGTTAAAACCTGGCGATGCAGGGATCCCAGCTCTTGCCGTAATTCCACATCCTCAGGGTTGAGGGGATCGTTGTAGGAGCGGCCCATTTTCTTTAGGGTTAGCCCAATCACCTCCCGCGGATGATCCGGCAGAGTCAGTTTGCCGGCCAGCTCAGGCCGCCACAGATCCGCCCAGTCCCGAATGGGCTCCCTCACCCGATCCCGGCGGTAGGCAATGGCCGTTACCCCCCAGCGCCAGGGCACACCCCAAATCTGCCCCTCCCGGAGTGCCGCAGCTTGCCAACGGGGATCCAGATTCTGCCATCGTTCTCCCAACAGGCTTGCCGGCAGAGGAGCCAGCCAACCGGCAGCTATGGCCCGATCCAAAGCGTCGGCCCCCAACAAACTCAAAGCCGCCACCGGCAGCCGCCGCCGGAACCATCCCCCCGGATCCCACCAGGCTGCATCAGCCGGCTGGACGCTTTGCTGCAGATAGGCCAACAACTGATCCCGCTCATCCAACAGTTGCAGCCGAAAGCGGGCCTGAGTCCTGCGGCGAAACTCGTTGAGCAAACTGGCGGGGATCCCTTGCTTGAGCGCCACGACAAGAGGCAGGTGTGCATCCGGCCCCCCACATCCTGCCGCCATTAGCCCCAGCAGGATCCCCTGTAGAAGCTCACGTCGGCTCAGCCGTATCTCGCCCACGACAGTACCGCTCCACCAGAATGAGAGCCACCAGATCATCGTAAGCCTTGGCGGGCACCCGCATCCCCTTGGGCAACAGCCGCTCCCATCCCTGCGGTGGGTGAAAATCCCAGTAGCGCTGACGGGCCTCTTGGGAGCTGTGCCGCTCATCCACCAGGACAATCTGCTGCGGGGGGAGGATCGATTCCAGTTGAGACTTCCAGGCTTGGGCCGTCGTCTGATTGCCCAGGATCACTTGCTCCGCCTGAAACTGTTGCCGGAGCGTTTGTAGTCTAGACAGCGCTGCCGCGGAAGGGACCACCTCCCGGTGTAAAACCTTCAGCTCCGTTTGCGTAAACACCTGCACCACAGCAATGCCGCATTTGTCGCGCCCTGGGTCGAAACCGATCAGCACTCGTTGGCCCTTCAGTCTTGCCGGGTGGAGTGGATCCGTCATCCCTCGGGACGCCCCGCCTGCTGAGCCCCAGAAGAGCCGGGTTGACCGGAAGCTTCTGCCATCAGAAAACTCACCCGCAATGGCCCCGCTGTGTAGATGTCGGTGTCGGCAACTAGCTTCACATCCAGAGGGGTGGTGCTCTGGCGGAGATGCTGCACAACCTCCAGAAACTTGACCTGGGAGAACTCCCCCACAGTGCCGGTGATGGGATCGGAGAGGAGCCCCTCCTCTTGCGAGCGCTGATTGGCCTGGTTCAGCAGCCCCAGCAGTTGCTGTTGGATCTGATTTTCGCTCAAACCCGGTTGAATCACCCCGTGGGCCAGCACGGATCCCTTGGCGAAAATCCGCTGGTTGGGGTAAATCTGCACGAGCACAGGCACAGGCTCCCCCTTGAGCCGGTTGGTAACAGAGAGAATGCGCACCGCCCAGCTACCGGGTTCTCGCAACTTCTCCAAGGCTTGGTCGGCATCCTCCCGGCGGATCAAGATCGCGTTTTCCAGAGGGGGCATGGGCTGGGATCCAAGGGCAAGGGCCCGCTGTTCCGCCTGGGCCAAAAGGTGCTCAAACTGCCGCCGGATCGCCTCTGGTTTTGCCCCTCTTGGAGCCTCCACAACTCCTGTTGCCAAAACTTCCCCCGCCAAGATGGCCAGTTCCCCCCGCCGCAGCCGCACCGCCAATTGGTTGAGCTGCTCGATCTCCTGCTCAAGCTGGTTTTTCTGGTTCTCCAGTTGGGTTAAGGCCGCCTGCACCACATCCAGGGAGCGCTCCAGCTGATCCCGATCCAGTTGCAGGGCTTGTTTTTGCGACTCCAGGGTGGCGATCACCTGGCGGGCCGACTCCACCTCTGCCTTCACTGCCTCCAACTCGGCATGGGCTCGATCCAAACTGGGCTGCACCTTGGCCAGTTGCTCGTTGGCTGCCGCCAGCTTGGCCTCCGCCTCCTGCCGCTCCTGCAGCGCCACTGCCAGCTGATCGCGCACTTCGCTCAGGCGGGTTTGGGCTGCCGACTGCTGGCTGCGAAATTGGTCGAGATCCATCTTGAGGTGATCCCGCTCAACCCTGAGAGCGGCATTTTCCGCTTCCAAGAGGGCTTTTTGGCGGTTGAGGGCCCGCAGCTCTTGCTCCGCCTGGGCAATTTGGTTGGTGTAGCTGAACAGGGCCTCCGACAGAGAGCGGTTGAGGAGCAGCAGTGTGCCCAAAGTCAGGGCGGAGATGCTCACGCCGGTCACCACGGCCACCAGAATGGCGGTATGGCGGGGGCGCAGGTTAAACCAGGTAAGGCGCTTTTTGCCAATGCGGTAGCCCACCCGATCCCCAACAACGGCAATCAGGCCACTGACAACCAACATGTAGAGGATCAGCAGTACGCCTTGCATATTCGCGGATCCCTGCCATGGAAATCTTAGCAAGGTTGCCCTGAGGATTTTGCAAGTTGCTGGGAGATAGATTTCGGCGCTGTTTTGTAGGGATTTTTGGGGGTTCTAATCCGCGTAGAGGAGCCGCTCCACCGCCGCCACAATATCTGCAGGTTGCACGATGGTGGCCGCCTCCAGCGTGCCGTTGTAGGGGGTGGGAATGTCCTGCGAAGCCAAACGCATCACCGGCGCATCCAGCTCATCGAACAGTTCTTCCATGATGCGAGCTGTCAGTTCCGCCCCAATGCCACCCGATTTCATGTCTTCCTCAACAATGATCACCCGATGGGTTTTGCGCACCGAAGCGGCAATGGTTCCCATATCTAAAGGTTTCAGCGAGATTAAATCGATCACCTCAGGGTCGATCTCCTGCTGCACCAAAGTGTCCACGGCCTTGAGCACGTGGTAGCGCATGCGGGAGTAGGTGAGCAGGGTAACATCGGAGCCGGATCGGACGATTTCGGCTTTGTCCAGAGGCAAAAGGTATTCCTCTTCTGGCAGATCTTCTTTCAAGTTGTACAGGAGCACATGCTCGAAAAAGAGAACGGGGTTGTCGTCGCGGATGGCGGACTTGAGCAAGCCCTTGGCATTATAGGGAGTTGAACAGGCCACGATCTTAAGCCCGGGCACCGCTTGGAAGTAGGCCTCTAGCCGCTGCGAGTGTTCTGCTCCCAACTGACGACCCACCCCGCCCGGCCCGCGGATGACCATCGGGATCTTGAAATTGCCCCCGGAAGTGTAGCGCAGCATACCGGCATTGTTGGCAATTTGGTTGAAGGCCAGCAGCAGAAAGCCCATGTTCATCCCTTCCACCACCGGGCGCAAGCCGGTCATGGCTGCCCCGATGGCCAGGCCGGTGAAGCTGTTCTCGCAAATGGGGGTATCCAGCAGGCGCATCTCCCCGTACTTGCGATACAGGTCTTTGGTGACTTTGTAGGAGCCGCCGTAATGGCCGACATCTTCTCCCAAAACAAATACGTTGGGATCCCGGGCCATTTCTTCGTCGAGGGCAGCACGCAAGGCGTTGTAAAGGAATGTCTCGGCCATAGAGGTTCAATATCGCTAAACCCTCATTAAACCATTTTGCCGGCATGGATCCCCTTGCAGCTGACTGGATAGGCTGAGCTCAGCATTCTGGCTCAAAGGGATGGCGACCTTCCCCACAGCTTTCCTCAGCACTCTCTTTCCCCTGCAAAATGGAGATCATCTGTCTTCTCAAGAAAAGACACCATGAGCCTTGCACTGCCCAAACTGGCGCTGACCTTGGGGGATCCCGCGGGAATTGGGCCGGAAATTGTGCTCAAGGCGCTGGCGGATCCTGAGGTGCAGTCTTGCGCCCACATCACGGTTGTAGGGGATCGGCAGGTTCTAGAAGCCACCTATCGCCTGCTGAGAGATCGGTCGCCGGCTCCATTGGCCCATCCGGCAGGGATCCCGATGCTGGAATGCGACACAGGCTTTCGGTTACAGCCTGGCTGTATTGGTCAAGGGGATGCTGACAGTGGTGGGGTCAGTTTTGTTTACCTGAAAACGGCAATCGAACAGACGCTGCGGGGCGAGTTTCAGGGGATCGTGACAGCGCCCATCGCCAAGTATCTCTGGCATCGAGCCGGCCATCGGTTCCCTGGTCAAACAGAAGTTTTGGCCCAGCTGAGTCGGTCTGAGCACTACGGGATGATGTTTGTTGCCCGTTCCCCCCACAGCGGTTGGCAGATGCGGGTTTTGCTGGCCACCACCCATATTCCCCTCGGCCAAGTGCCCACCGTGCTGACTCCAGAGCGGGTGCGGACAAAGCTGAATGTGCTGGTGGGATCCCTGCGCCACACCTTTGGGATCCGGGATCCTGTGATTGCAGTAGCCGGCCTGAATCCCCATGCCGGCGAACAGGGGCAACTGGGATCGGAGGAAAAAGAATGGCTGACCGAGCTGCTGCGCACCTATGCCCACGCCCAAATTTGGGGGCCGCTTCCCCCCGACACCATGTGGCTGGCTCCCGCGCAAGCCTGGCATGGCCAGGGATCCCCAACTGTGGCAGATGCCTACTTGGCTCTCTATCATGATCAGGGCTTGATCCCGGTGAAGATGCTGGCTTTTGACCGGGCAGTCAACCTGACAATTGGGTTGCCTTTTGTTCGCACCTCTCCCGATCATGGCACCGCCTTCGACATTGCCGGCCAAGGGGTGGCCCGATGCGAGAGCCTCAAGCAGGCGATCCTGCTGGCGGCAGAACTGCTGGGCAAAAACCCCCAATCCCCTGAGGGAAATGCCGTCTGTACCCGACAATCTGAGGCCGTTTCTCGTTTCCAGGGGGTGGCTTGATGGAAGTTGCCGGTGCTACCTCAACCGCAATGCTCTACCGTCGCTTTGGGCGCACCCAACAGCTGGTCTCGGTTTTTTCTCTGGGCAGCATGCGCTTGGTCAATGTGCCCAGGGATCAAGCTCAGGCAACCGTTGAGGCAGCCCTAGCCGCAGGGATCAACCACATCGAAACGGCTCAGGCTTATGGCCATGCCGAGGTGCTCTTGGGCGAGATTTTGCAAACCCTGCCCTTTTCACGCCATCAGTTGATTCTGACCAGCAAACTCACTCCCACAGATGGGTTGCGAGAGCGGCTTCAGGGATCCCTGCGCCGTCTGCGGGTGGATTACCTGGATCAATTTGCCTTTCATGGCATCAACCTGCCGGAACATCTGGAGTGGGTGCTGCAGAAAGGGTTGCCGATTCTCCAGCAGCTCCAGCAAGAAGGCTGGGTGCGCTACATTGGTTTTTCCACCCATGGATCCCTGGAGTTAATTTTGCAGGCCATCCAGACAGGATGCTTTGACTTTGTTAATTTGCACTATCACTTTTTCCAACAGCGCAATGCACCGGCCCTAGAAGCGGCTGCCCAGCAAGATATGGGCGTGTTCATCATTTCTCCTGCCGATAAAGGGGGAATGCTCTATCGCCCGCCCCAACACCTGCAGGAGTGCTGTGCACCTTTCAGCCCCTTGGAGTTTGCCTATCGTTTTTTGCTGGCGGATCCCCGTGTTCACACCCTCAGCCTGGGCATCACTCATCCTGAGGAGCTACAGGTGGCCTTGTCGGCTTTACAGGATCCCGACCGTTGGTGGGTGGATGGCCCTCAGATTCAGGAGCGGTTGCGCCAAGCCGAGCAGGAACGCTTGGGATCCAGCCGCTGCACCCAGTGCTACGCCTGCCTGCCCTGCCCAGAAGGGATCCACATTCCCGAAGTGCTGCGTTTGCGCAACTTGGCCATTGCCCACGAGATGACGGAGTTTGCCCAGTACCGCTACAACATGTTCGGCCAAGCTGGGCATTGGTTTCCGGGGTCACTTGCCGACCGCTGTACCGAATGCGGTGACTGCTTACCCCGCTGCCCAGAACATCTGCCTATCCCGGAGTTGCTGGCCGAAGCCCACCAGTTGCTGCATCGCTCTCCAATCCGGCGGCTCTGGGAATGACCATTCCCCCTATCCTGTTTGGCAGAGCTCAACTTCGTTTATGATCGGTTGCAGTTTGTCAAGAGACTCACAAGGCGAGGCATCAGGGTGAATAGTCAGAGCCAAGACCGCTTAGACCGAGTGGAGCAACTGCTGGCTTGGACGGCTGAACAGACTGCTGCCAACAGCCGAGAAATCCGGGAGCTCTGCCAATCCGTCCAGGAGCTGCGTCAGTCCATCCAAGAAAGCCGCACCCAGTCTGCCGAGGAGAACGCCGCCCGTCTGCGGGAAATCGAGGAGCTGCGTCAGTCCATCCAAGAAAGCCGCGCCCAGTCTGCCGAGGAGAAC
>NZ_JBSSAH010000035.1:0-32858 GCF_054058415.1 Thermostichus sp. MS-CIW-38
TCTCGTTTTGACAAATTGGCCAGGAACTTCTTGAGTTTTCTCTATCTCGTCAGTGCTCTCTTTTGGCTCAAATGAAAGATCAACACAACCTAGTCTTGCAGGATCCCCAGAAACTCAAAACTCACTCTAGGCCCTATCTCTCAGGTGGATTTCTGAGGCTTCCGGCCAAGGGATCAGGCCACCTCGGTCAAACTTGAACGGCCTCGCCGTTCCTGAGGAGATCGAGTTTTGTTGCTTCAAATCGGGTGGGGATAAAGTCGAGTATGTAGTCACTCTAAACATCATGGTCTAAACATCATGAATGAAACCTTTCCGTCTGGCTCCCCTCTCCCTCTGGAAGAGGAGCTGAGGGTGGTCGCGGAAGCGGCGCGGAGCGTTTGGGCACGGTCTCCAGCAGGAATGTAACTCGGAGATCCCAACTCAGGTGATCCGGATCAGCGCAAGCCTTTGGTCGGGGGAATAGGCTACAGTTATCCAAAAAGATAACAAAAGATAACAATTTTGACGAAAAAGACATCTTCTGCTTTTCCCAAGCTGACCTTTCGATATGCTGAAGCCGATCTAGGGAATGGAGGCGCTGAACTGTGGAGAATGGGATCGTGTGTCAACTCACTTTGGAATGGACCGAAGCCGACTGGCGTCGATCTCAAACGGTTTCGCCTGTTCCCTCCAAGCTGGTTACCATTGGACGGGATCCCGGCTGTGATGTGGTGCTCAATGACCCAACTCGCTCGGTCTCAGGAGTTCACGCCGGGCTTTATTTTGATCCCAAAACCTTAAACTTTCACATTCGCAACTTAACTCGGGATCGTTTGCCTCCTAAGCAGCCCAACCCTGTCTGGGTGAATGGCCGAAAAATGATTCAGGAGGAGCCTGCGCTTGAGGCCAATAGCCAAATTCAGTTGGGGCACATTGTGCTGAGGGTGAAGTCTATAGAAGTGGCCAGGAAGAATCAGGGGGATCTCCTCAGCCGCGGCACTTTGGACACCCTCAAGGTTAAGTGCAGCCGCCTGGAAAACCCTCACTACCTGCCCCCAGAATATCAGGGTCAGAATTGTCCCTACTGTGGACATTTGGTCTTGAGCGCTACCTTGGTGATCCCTCCTCCAGAAGCTGGCAAAGCCCCGCAATCTCCTGCCTAGGGCAACGATTCTTCCCACGGATCCCGGCGGCCAATCCAAGTCCATAAGGGATTGAAGAAAGGGATCCCGGGCAAACCAAAAGTGACCTGTGAGGTCGCGCTGTTCTGTGTTTTCTCAATGGCCTGATACATTCACGCTGAACTCTCCTGAACATGGTTCAGGAAAGAAGCGATCGCATCCTGCCTATCTCTGAGCAGGAAGGCGGTATCCCGCAAAGCCCTGAGGAATACCCCCCGAGCGCTTTCCCCCTTCACTTCCCGGCAACCGTTGCGGTGGACTCAAGGATCAGGGGGAAACTTGGTCTACTATATCCCTCTCAATGACTTTTGCCAAACCGCCTAAAGCTCAGTAAATTCAGCAAAGTTCAGGGTTTTGGGGGTTAGAGGCATGCTCTTCATGATCTTTGTAAAGGTGAGCAGAAGCTATGCAAATTCAACTGAGCTGGGAAGATCCCATCACCGAAGAACAGCAGGAGCTGATTTTTCCATTGCCTCTTGCCTTGGGCAGGGAGCTGGCCCAATTGCCACAGGAATGGCAAGGTCGAGAAGTGGCGCGGGCTGTGTTTGCCAGCCAGGAGATCTCCCGTTATCACGCCCTCGTCTATCTCGGTGAGGATGGCCAGGTCATCTATGAAGATCGCAGTGCCAACGGCAGCCGCATCAATGGGGAAAAAATCCGTCAGGCACGCCGGGTGCTCCAGGGGGGAGAAGTGGTGGAGCTTGGCCCCTACAGCATCACCGTGGGTTTGGTGTCCCCCAGGGATCCCAATGCCACCCTTCTGACCGCCACCCCTACTCTTTTGCTGGAGCCGCGCACCGAACTGATTCGCCCGGCCACCCAACCCGACACCGCATTTGAGGTTCCCCCGGCTTCCACGGTGGTTTTTGCCCCAGAGCAGCTTCCTGAAGTGCGGGCTGGCTCGGATTTTCCGCCGCCGGATTTGTTTCGAGCTGAGCAAATTGCCCTGAGCGCCCTCAAAGCCACCGGACTACCTGTGGAAGAGACCCTCTATTTGGCCTTGGGCGGCGGTATCGGCAGCTTTGTCTGGGTGGATACCCTGCGCATCTACGGGGTCAGACCGGAACACATCCGCGTCATCAGCATTGCCCGCAAACCCTACGAACGGTATGAACGGCTTTTGACCAACTGCCAGATCCCCCGCTGGAAGCGAATTCGCTCTGGCTCCGATTCTTGTCCAGACAACATTTGGGGCTGGCCTGGCTATGCTCTGCGGGATGCTTGGCGTTCCTTTTTCTCCGGCCGATTGTTGGAAGCATTCGGCTTTTTGTGGCAGGTATTTAGTGAGCCCTTGTTGGCAGATACCTATACGCCGCGGGCGGGGGATGTATTTGCCTCAATGGATCGGGAGGCAGCCCGAATTGGTTGGGAGCAAATGCTGTGTTACGGCCATATTCGCGCCATTCGCAAAACGGAGGATGGGCGATATGTGGTGGCCTATTCGGCAACGCGGCCCGGCCATACGGATCACCGTTTTATGGTGGCCAAGTATCTCCATTTGGCAACTGGATATCCGGCCATCAAGTTGCTCAACGACCTGCAGGAGTTTCGCGAAAAAACAGGAGATTTGAGATCGGTGGTACACGGCTATGAGCCTCATGATCACGTTTATGAGCAGTTGGAGAAACAAGGTGGCACCGTCCTAATTCGGGGATTTGGGATCGTCGCCTCTCAGGTGATGGAACGCCTTTACGAAGCCCGCAAAGTCAACCCCCGCATCTCGGTGGTGCATCTGAGCCGTGCGCCCAAAAGCGGTAATCGCTTCGGACGAGCCAAACGGGCAGTGGATAACCATTGGGAGTTTCAGCCCTTCAACTGGCCCAAGGGCACTTGGGGAGGAGTTCTGCGTGCCAAATTGGAAGCGGCGACCCCCCTGGAACGGCGCGAACTGCTGGAAGCTTGGGGCGGCACCACGACAGCAAGTCGGCGGAAATGGCGGCGGATCGTGCGGCAAGGGTTGCGAGAGGGCTGGTACTCGATTGTGTTCGGCAAGGTGGAGTCGGTGGTTCCCGGCGACAAGGGTAAGCCGGTAACCTACATTCGAGGTACCCACAACAACACGCAATTAAAGGTGGAGGCCGATTTCGTTATCGACTGTACGGGTTTGGTTTCGGATCCCATGACCAATCCTCTCCTCAACGATCTAATTACCCACTACAACCTGCCCCTCAATCCTCACGGGCGCTTGCATGTCTCCAACGACTTTGAGCTGGTGGAGATGCGCAACCGGGATGGGCGAATGTACGCTGCCGGGATCATCACCTTGGGCGGGCCCTATGCGCCGGTGGATACGTTTTTGGGTTTACAGTACTGTGCCCATCGCTCGGTGGAACACCTGGCTCGACTGCGGGCACCGGGGGTCAAAGGTCTAGAAGGGATCCGATCCCTGTGGCAATGGTGCAAGTGGGCCCTAAACATCAGCCCCTAGCTTGCCGACATTGGGCAACGCTTCTGGATTTTGTGAGATGTTTTTGGTTATCAACGCTGTCCCACACGTAAAACATTGGCGGCACACCATGGCCATTCCCCATCGCGCTAGCCTCATGAAAGTGGCGTTGCGCTGAGCCCTAACTCTTCTCTACCAAAGGGAGAACGGATGGGGGTGAAGGCCAGAAGATTCTCTCAAACAGACTGGGAGCGACACGGATCCTGATGATCTCGATTGGCAAAACTGCTGGAGGAAAAGATGACTCCGACCCTGATTGGCCGCTGGCAAACTCGCATTTTCTTATTGGCCACCGTTGGTGTTTTGGCAAGTTTACCCTTTTATTTTGGGCTCACCGGACATGGCGGCAGCCTCACCTATTTTTGGGTGCTGTTCTACGTAGGTCTGTTTGGCTGTGTTTGGGATGTTGTTTATAACTACCTGATGGGGTGGATGTGGGATCACGATTGGCCTGGGATCCTTCAGCTTTTGGCCGGCATTTGGGAAGGGCTTTTTTTGGGTACAGTCTTGAAGGTGGTGGGTCTTCCTTATATCCCAACCCAACGGTTTGACTTGGGAGATTTTATTCTCCACTACAGTGTGGTCTGGGTTTGCCTTTACCTCAGCGCTTGGGTGGTAATGCGCATTTTGTTTCCCCGCTGGCGCTTTCGCGGTGGAGAGTGGCTGGGGCCATGGCCGCGCTCCGGCAGCTAGAAAGGGGATCCATTGCCGTTAGAATCGGGCTGGGAGACCTCCCCGGATAAGTCTGTGTTTTGATCAGGTCTGTACAGGCTAAGGGGAGTTGAGACTTGTTGCTGACCCAGATTTTCACCCCATGCAAGCCTGTACCCTGATTGCCCGCGCCAAGATCAACCTCTACCTGGAAATCCTCGGCTCCCGTCCTGATGGGTATTCAGAGGTGGCGATGGTGTTGCAGAGCATTCATTTGGCGGATCGACTGCAGTTGAAGAGCCGTCCTCACGGGATCCACCTCACCTGCGATCGTCCAGAAGTGCCTGCAGATGCCCGCAACCTTGCCTATCAAGCCGCTGAGCTGCTGCAAAAAGAGTGTCACTCTGCCGCTGGCGTGGAGATTCACATCGAAAAGCACATTCCGGTGGCAGCAGGTTTGGCGGGGGGCTCGGCTGATGCGGCGGCGGTTTTGGTGGGGTTAAACCAACTGTGGGGGCTGGGCCTGACGGTGGGAGAGTTGCAGAGTTTGGCAGCCCGCTTGGGATCCGACATTCCCTTCTGTATCCAGGGGGGAACGCAACTGGCCACCGGGCGCGGGGAAGTTTTGGAGCCGCTGGCCGATTGGGAAGGGATCCCTGTGCTGCTGGCCAAGCCCAAGCACCTGGGGGTTTCCACCGCCTGGGCCTATCAAGCCTTTCGTTCTCGTCAGGGGAGCTTGGGAGGGGATGCCCTACCCAAACCCACACTGCCCACCTTGCCGCAGGCGTTGGCGGCTCTCAGCCGTCAGGATCCGCCGGCGTTAGCCAGGAGTTTGCGCAATGACTTGGAACAGGTGGTTTTGCCGGAGTATGCAATTGTAGGGGAACTGCGCCAAGCTCTTCTCTCGGCGGGGGCCCTGGGATCCCTGATGTCGGGGTCGGGGCCAACGGTCTTCGGAATCATGCCCAGCCTGGAGCTGGCCGCCCAAGTGCGCAACACCCTGCGTCACCAGTTTCAGGATGTAGAGTTTTGGGTGACGCAGTTTGCCCCCACTGGGATTCTGCTGCAGCCGGATCCCTGTAGCCTCAGCCCCACCTAGGGTGTTGGCTGGATTGGCCGGATATGGGATCCCCACCTGACCTTCTCTATCCTCCCCTCCAGTTGACCAAAAAAACTGGGTTACAAGCCCCGCCCTTCTAGGGCGGCTTTTGTAAGATGCTATTAGATAGGAAAGGCAACTTTGCATGTACCTTGTCCGCAAGCTCAAGCTAGGCGTCTCAGAGCAACTGCAGCTGTTGAGCAGGGCAGCAGGCGAGCTGTACTCAAAAGTGCTCGTTCACTTTTGGCGGGTCGTCCGCAAGAAGGGATTGTGGTTAAAGCCTTCCACATTCATGCGTTGGTTTCCCAACGACCCTGAGAATACACTTCATGCCCACAGTGCAGACGCAGTAGTGCAAAGCTTCTTTGCCTCTCTCAAGTCCTGGCGGGAACGCCGCAAAACCGACCCCAACGCCCGTCCACCTCGACGCCGTCGGTACTTCTACAAAGTCCAGTGGAAATCTTCAGCCATCCAAGTCGTCAATGGGAAGCTGCGATTGTCGAACGGGAAAGGCAAGGAGCCCCTGATTGTTAACTGGGCTTGGGACACACCTGTTTGGGTAGAGATGGGCTGGGATGGCCAGCAGTATGAGCTGAGGGCTTGCTACAAGGTGGGGGATACGCCGCCGGAAGAAGAGGGGGAAGAGAGCAACGTTGCCGCTGTGGATTTGGGTGAGATTCACCCCGCAGTCGCTCATGAGGGGGGACAAACCTACATCGCCAATGGCAGGCTGCTGCGCTCCAAAAGGCGCTACCAGAACAAGCTGCAGGGCAAGCTAGCTCGACTCCTGGCGCGCAAAAAGCGGGGGTCTCGGCGGTGGAAGCGGCTAGTTCGCTCTCAACGTTTGCAGCTCAAGAAGCTACACCACCAAATCCAAGACATTCTGCACAAGCAGACGACCAGACTGGTCTCCACGCTCCACGAGCGAGGCGTGCAGACAGTTGTGATTGGCGACCTTCGGGATATCCGGATGTCTGCCAACTACAACAAAAAGGCGAATCAGAAGATCCACCAGATGTTGCATGGTCAAGTCCGGCATCTCATCACCTACAAAGCTGAGCGGTTGGGGATGAGAGTGGTACTGCAAGATGAGCGGTACAGCTCTCAGGAGTGTCCTGTTTGTGGACAGAGAAACAAGCCCAAAGGTCGTGTGTACAGGTGTGGGTGTGGGTTTGAGTTCCATCGGGACGGGGTGGGGGCAATTAACATCCGCAGGAAGTATCTGGGCTCCGGCCCAGTAGTTGGGGCCATGGCATCCCCCATAGGGTTGAGGTTTCAGCCTCATGCCCTGTGTAGCTCAGTCGGTAGGAGCAATTCTGCTGGCTGAGAAAGCATCCCCGTCCTTTAAGACGGGGAGTATGTCAAATAGTAGGATGAGCACCTGAACTTAACCTTGCGTTTACAGACCGCTGGCCTTAGCGGTCTAGCTACCTCTTCAGCTTTGAACCTTCCTCATGCCGCCCATCACCAAGATCCTGATTGCCAACCGGGGTGAGATCGCCCTGCGCATCATCCGCACCTGTCAGGAAATGGGGATCCGAACTGTGGCCGTTTACTCCACTGCGGATCAGAACTCCCTGCACGTCCAACTGGCGGACGAGGCTGTTTGCGTAGGAGATGCCCCGGTGGCCAAAAGCTACCTCAACATTCCCAACATCATCTCGGCAGCCCTCACCCGCGGGGCCACTGCCATTCATCCGGGCTATGGGTTCTTGGCGGAGAATGCCAAATTTGCCGAGATGTGTGCCGACCACAACTTGATCTTCATCGGCCCCTCGCCAGAGGCGATGCGCAAGATGGGCGACAAGGCCACGGCCCGCGAGACCATGCAAGCGGTGGGGGTGCCGACGGTGCCGGGCAGCCGCGGGTTGATCACCTCTGAGGAGGAGGCAGTGAAGCTGGCGGAGAAAATCGGCTACCCCGTGATCATCAAAGCCACCGCCGGTGGCGGGGGGCGGGGTATGCGGGTGGCGCGGGATGCCCAGGAGCTGCTGAAGATGCTGCGCACCGCTCAGGGGGAAGCCCAAGCAGCCTTTGGCAACGGCGGGGTTTACTTGGAGAAGTTCATCGAGCGCCCCCGTCATGTGGAGTTTCAGATCTTGGCGGATAGCCAGGGCAATGTGGTGCATCTGTACGAGCGGGATTGCTCCATTCAACGGCGGCATCAAAAGCTGTTGGAAGAGGCCCCCAGCCCGGCTTTGACTGCAAGCTTGCGCGCCCGCATGGGAGCAGCGGCGGTGAAAGCGGCCAAGGTGGTGAATTACGTGGGAGCGGGCACGGTGGAGTTTTTGCTGGATAAAAACGGCCAGTTTTACTTCATCGAGATGAATACCCGCATCCAGGTGGAGCACCCGGTTACTGAGATGGTGACCGGGCTGGATCTGATTGCCGAGCAGATTCGCATTGCCCAAGGTCAACCCCTCACCTTTCGCCAGAAGGATGTGGAGTTGCGGGGCCATGCTATCGAATGCCGCATCAACGCCGAGGATCCCAAGCAGCAGTTTCGGCCTTGCGCTGGCACGATCAGTGCCTATTTGCCCCCTGGGGGGCCGGGGGTGCGCATGGATTCCCACATCTACACCGACTACACCATTCCCCCCTACTACGATTCGCTGTTGGGCAAGCTGATCGTCTGGGGGCCTAACCGGGCAGCAGCCATCCGCCGCATGCAGCGGGCTTTGGGGGAATGCGCCATCACTGGGGTGCCCACCACGATCCCTTTCCACCAGCAGATCCTGCGCCACGAGGCTTTTTTGCGGGGCGAGGTGTACACGGACTTCATCGCTCAGCATTTGTTGCCGGGGTAGGGGCCGAGTCCAAGCTGGAGCTTGCTCGCAGGGGAAGGATAGAGTTGGTTGAGGGTTGCCAGTGGGCTAAAGATGAGGGATCCCCGACCTGGTCAGGTTCGACAGACTCAACCGAGCGGCCCTGTTCCCAGCCTCAGCCATCTGGCGGCGCAATTTTTGCAGGAGCGGCAGCGGGATCTGGCCCCTGCCAGCCGCCGTACCTACCGCATCGCTCTGGAGCAGTTTGCCAAAACTTGCCCGGTGCCGCTGCCCCAGGTGCAGCCTGCCCACGTCCAGTCCTTTTTGAACAGCTTGAAGGGCCGTCCGTTTCGCAACCGCTCCGGCCAGCGGATCCACCCGCCCGCTTCCCCGGCCACCTACAACCTCAAGCGGTTGGCCTTGCAACAATTTTTTGAATGGGCCAGCCAACGGGGCTACCTTCAAGATCCCCTGCCCACTCAAGCCATTCGACCTGCCCGCCTACCCGCTCGTTTGCCCCGCGATCTGGATCGGTTGTTGTTGCAGCGGGTGTTGCAGCGGGCCCAGAACCATTCTCTGCGCTACGCGGCTTTGATTCGCCTGATGCTGGAGTGCGGGCTGCGGGCCCAGGAGCTGTTGGACTTAACCGTTCAAGATTTTCAAATCAGCCCCGAGGGATCCCTGTTGGAAGTGCGCTGTGGCAAGGGGAGTAAACCTCGCGCTGTGGCAGTAGGGGATCCCCTCTCCGAGCTGTTGCAACAGTATCTGAGCCGAGAACGGGGCCCGTGCGCGCCGACGGATCCCTTGTTTGTTTCCCAATCTCGCTGCTTGGCCTACCGGGGGCGCCCCCTCACCTACGATGGCCTGCGGCATATTGTGCTCAAGCTAACCGAGCCTGAGCCGGGACATCAAACCCCCCACCAGTTTCGCCACAGTTTTGCCACCTTGTTGCTGGATCGCGGCGTTGCCCCCGAACACATTCAGCACTTGCTGGGCCACACAACTGCCGCCATGACGATGCGCTACACCCAGCGGGCCAACTTGAGAGCAGCCATCGCCCGTTCCCGCGAGATCTTGAATCAGGGCTTGGTTTAGGGATCCCTTAGTGTGCTATGGCCTCTATTATTTCAAGTGAGACAGATGCAGATTGCTCGAAGAAAAGTGCAAAAAGGCCGCCACCAATACTCCCACCGGCTACAACTGTCCCAACAACGCCACCCAAATAGCAATAAGGACGGGGGTTTGGATCCACAATAACGCCACAATAATGTATTTCCGGCTAATCTTTGGTGCCAACTTGGGGGCGACCTCTCAGCTTTTGGGGATCAGCCGCTTCGGACAGGCAGCACGGATGTGGGATTCGCTCAGGTCGGGCATGAGAGCCAAGGCCCGTTGGGCATCAATCTGGGCTTCGCACACCGCCTCCAACACCTGTTCGGCCATCAGGGAAAGGGGCATATCAGCGGTTTGTTCGGGGTCGGTATCCAGGGAAATTTGTCGGACTCCCACAGGGGGGGGTGGCAACACCGGCGGAGCTGCCTGCGGGGATAGGGTAGTGGAAGTGCCCACCTCCAACTGCGCTTCTGCCAGGGCCACACCGCGCCCCACCATCAACAGGGATCCCAGCAACAGGAGCCATCCCAGCCCATGCAACCCCTTGCTGGACTGAGTCGGATGCTTCTGCTGTCGCTCAAGGCTGCTGATGTTTACGGCCCTCTTGAACCTATCACCGAGCATGTCACCTCTCCGAAACCACCCCTTTGCTCAAGATATCCAACACAACTTGAATTTGCAGTAGGCTATCGTTGGCCCTCCAGGTAGTGCCCACCCGTTGCCAAACTTTGCCCGCTCCAGCCCTGCCCCCTCTATGGCCCGTCTGTCTCAAGAGCTAGCCCGGTTTTCCCGCCTTCCCGACAGCCCAGAGCAACCCGAACCCTCCCCGGAAGGGTTGATCCGCATCGAAGACATTCTAAAACTGGCCGGTGAGCGCAGTTTTGGCTTGTTTTTGGCGGTGCTCTCTTTCCCTTCTGCTTTGCCTCTGCCGGCTCCCGGCTATTCCACTCCCTTTGGTGTGTTCATTCTGTTGCTGGCCCTTCAACTGGTGGCAGGGCGAACCACCCCTTGGCTGCCGAAATGGGTGTTGCAGACCTCTGTTGAACGGAAGCAATTTCAAAAGTGGGCGCAGGCCGGGATCCCGTGGCTGCAGCGGATTGAAAAGATTGCCCGTCCCCGCTGGCGGCAGCTCTGCACCACACGGCTTGGCCAAGTCTGGCTGGGCACCTGGATTGGCTTGATGGGGATTTCCATGATCATCCCCGTTCCAGGCACCAACACTCTGCCGGCGATGGGGGTTTTCGTCACCGCCTTTGGGCTTTTGGAAGAAGACGGGATCCTGTGCAGCTTGGGATCCCTGATCTGTGTAGCAGGAGGACTGCTGACCACTTCCATTTTGATCGGCCTGTGGTTGGGGGGAACAACCCTTTTGGATTGGCTGGGAAGATAGCTATGCCAGCACCGCTTTTATCGGGATGCTGGGGTCAGCGCCAGATCCTGAGTGAGGCGCAGCTCGATCACCTGATTGGGATCCAGCACCACCACCTGTGGTGCCGTTACATTGCCAATTACCGCTCCGGCCACCCCCGCCCCCAGCACTTCTTCTGTGGCAATGGCATTGTCTCCGGTTACCAAGCCGAGAATGGCGCCCGCTGCCGCGCCGATGGCTGCATCCTGAATGATTTTGCCTGTGGTGGTGTAGCGGGGATCCTTGACATCGTGAATGATGTCTGACTGGGCAGCCAAGGGGAACAGTTGGTTGTTGACGATAATGCTTTCCGCCACAAAACGGGTGCCCCCTGGGGCCGGCTCAAAGCGGCCATCCACCCGCGAGCCAAAAGGCACCAGAATATCCCCCTGGGTGTTGCGAATCGGGTTGCGGACGATCAAAGACATGGGCCGGGTTTCGTTGGGGGCAATGAAGAGGCGCTCGTTGAAGGGGGTGGTGGTTTGCATCAGGGTGCCCGCCGCTAGGGTGGAAAGGCGCAGGTCAAAGCCTGGCTGGGAACCGGAGGGCAAGCCCCCTGGGTTTTGTGCCACCAAGGATCCCCGGCTGAGCATGGCCTGGTGGGTGAAGGCTGCTACCTCGGCACGGGTGGCGGGGCGGTTGGGTTCCAAGAGCATCGGGTCTGGATAATTGACAATCAACCCGGCGCGGTTGGCTGCCGCAAGTTGTGCCAGGGCCCAATTGGGGATGGCTGCCGCATCTCGGTAGCGGCTGAAGAGATCTCCGGGCTGAGCGGCTGGGATCGCTCCCGTGTTGCCAATGGCGTTGGTCAAAACCACCAGCGCTTCGGTGCGGGTAACGGGCTGCTCAGGACGGAAGGTGCCATCGGGAAAGCCTGCCACCAGGTTGTTGGCTGCTGCCGTCGAGATGGCGCTGGCTGCCCAGTGGGTGGGGGGCACATCCCGGAAGCCGATGAAAGTACCGGAGGTATTGCGGAGGCGGAAAGCGGTATTGACAATGGTGGCAAACTGAGCGCGGGTAACCGGCTCATTGGGGCGGAAGGTGCCATCGGGGAAGCCGTTCAACACTCCTTGAGCGGAGAGGGTCTCAATGTAGGCTTGGGCCCAGTGACCAAAGGTGTCGCGGAAGGGAGCGGCCATGGCCACCTGGCAGTGGATGCCCAAGACAGCTCCCGATAGGAGTATGCCTGCTGCACGTGGAGTTAAAAGAGAGGGAAACATCGTTCGTTCACCGAGTTGTCGTAGCGCCCATCGCTGGGTCAATGGCTACTTTTATTCTGGCTATTTCCTCAGTGATGACAATGGCCCAAACCCTTGCTCTGTGGTAATTTGAGCGTTTCTAACCCAAGATTTGCAGCAAAACGCAACTGCGGAGGATTGATAAGGAAACCCCTAAATCTCTGTCGCGCCAGTGCTGCCCAGCCATCATGCCCAAGCCTGTGCGCTCTTGTGGGTAATGGCCGTTTCGGGAGCAACAGCCTATTCCTATTGATTGGATTGATTGGATTCACGGGATCCCAGCCAACCGGCGGGCCACCAGGGTGGGAAGCCAAGCCAAAGGGATCCCTTCCAGGGCTTCTGCTGCAAAAGCGCAGGTGAGAAGTTGCCTGGCCTCAGCTTGGGGAATACCCCGGCTTTGCAGATAGAAGATCTCTTCCGCCTCCAGTTGGCTGACGGTGGCCCCGTGGGCGCATTTGACGTTATCGGCAAAGATCTCCAGTTGCGGCTGGGTGTTGACCCGCGCTTTGGGGCCTAGGAGCAGGTTGCGGTTGGTCTGGGCGGCGTCCGTCAGTTGGGCCTCTCGGCTCACCAGAATCCGTCCGCTGAAGACCGCATGGGCCGTCTCGTCCACAATGCACTTGTGCAATTGGCGGCTGCTGCCGTGGGGGGCCTGATGCACCAGGCGGGAGTGGGTGTCGCTGTGCTGGGATCCCTTCAGCAGCGTTAGCCCCTGCAGTTGGGTGTGGGCCTGGGCTCCGGCTTGGGTGATCTCCAGGTTGTGGCGAGAAAACTGGGATCCCCACTGAATGGCCTGGAGGCGGTAGTGGCTGTTGCGGCTTTGGCGCACGGCGGTCTGGTTGATGTGAAAAGCCTGAGACCCCTGCCGCTGCAGGATCACATGGTGCAAGCGGGATCCCTCTGCCAAGAGGATCTCGGTTACAGCGTTGCCAAAGGGGATCCCGGATCCCAGGGATACATGATCTTCGATCAGCGTGAGGGAGCTGTGGGCTTGCAAAGACAGCAGGCAGCGGGGCTGGGCCAAAACGGCCTCTCCCTCAGGAGCCACCGTTATGAACAGCAGGTGCAGCGGTGACGGAACTTCCTGGCCGGGCTGTAGGCCAATCTGGATCCCATCTCCCAGATGAGCGGTGTTGAGGGCCGTAAACACATCCGTCTTGGCCAGGGTTTGCAGCAACTCCCCTGGGGCTTGGGCTAAAGGGATCACCTGCAAAGCGGTGGGCAGGCCGCTCAAATCAGAAAGCTGGGGGGCAAAGTAGCCGTTGACGAACACGGCGCGGCTATAGCTGGCTTCCGGCCAAAGCCAGGGCTCTAGGGTTGCTGCATCCAGAGCCGGATCCGCCGCGGCAGCCAGGCGAAACTCGTGGGCCAGCAGTGGCGAGAGATCGCTGTATTTCCAATCCTCTTCCCGTGGGGTCGGGATCCCCAGTTCGGCCAATTGGGCGCGGGCCTGCTGCCTAAGGGTGGTGTAGGGATCCTGCCTTTCCGGGATTTGGCCGAGGATGTGCTCCAGGAATAGGCGGCTCTCTGGGGCAAAAGGTTTGGGCAAGGTGGCGCTCATCCCTCTTTCTCCTGCCGAGATGTCGCAGCTGCCGGTTCTTGACCCAACTGAGTTTTGATCCAGTCGTAGCCCCGTTCCTCCAGCTCCAGCGCCAAGGTCTTGTCCCCACTGATGACGATACGACCCCCCTCCATCACGTGCACGTAGTCGGGGGTTACATAGTCCAGCAAGCGTTGGTAGTGGGTGATCAAGAGCATGGCATTCTCAGAGCCGGCCAGTCGGTTGATGCCCTGGGCCACAATGCGCAGCGCGTCGATATCCAGGCCGGAATCCGTCTCGTCCAAAATGGCCAGCGTGGGCTCCAACACCGCCATTTGCAGGATCTCGTTGCGCTTTTTCTCACCGCCGGAAAAGCCCTCATTCACAGAGCGCTCCAAAAAAACGGGATCCATTTTGACAATATCCAACTTTTCCCGTACCAGGTCGTCAAAATCCAGAGCATCCAGTTCCGGCTGATCCCGATATTTCTGGCGAGCGTTGTAGGCGGCGCGCAGGAAATCCAAGTTGCTCACCCCTGGGATTTCGATGGGGTATTGAAATGCCAAAAAGATCCCTGCCCAAGCCCTCTCTTCTGGCTCCATCTCCAAGAGATTTTTTCCCAGGTAGAGGATCTCGCCCCCCGTCACCCTGTAGTCGGGGTGGCCGGCTAAGATCTTGGAAAAAGTGCTTTTTCCAGAACCATTGGGGCCCATGATGGCGTGGATTTCTCCGGCGCGAATTTCCAGGCTCAACCCCTTGAGAATGGGGGTGCCGTCGATCTCGGCGCTGAGATCTCGAACGGATAAGATGACAGGGCTGTTTTCACGGATCATGGCTAGACTCTAGGGTTGACACCGAAGGGCAGGAGCTGAAAAGTTAAGGGATCCCTAAACCAGGTTCGGATTTTGGGTCTAAGGATCCCCTGTAGCTCTATTGGGAGCGGCGATTGAGGATGTCCCGAATTTCTGCCAGCAAGACCACTTCTGGTGGGGGCAATGTGGGAGGAGATTCTTCCTCCTTTCGCTGTAGGGTGTTGATCGCCTTCACCAGTAAGAAGATGGCAAAAGCGATAATCACAAAATCAAACACAGCTTGCAGAAAGCTACCGTAGTTAATCGTAACTGGGTCTTCAGGACTTCCACCGATTTTCCAGACCAAGTTCTGGAAGCTCACTCCACCAATCATCAAGCCTAAAACCGGAGTAAATAGATCTGCTACAAAAGAAGTCACAATCTTCCCAAAAGCACCTCCAATAACAACGCCAACAGCCAAATCTAAGGCATTGCCCCGGCTGATGAACTTTTTGAACTCCTCCAGAAATGCCCTCATGGGGAACTTCTCCTGCCTAGCCTTACGGTTCAAAACTCCTTGATTATCTCCTCTCCCCCCCTGCATCCATGCGCTGTTTGCAACGTCGCCAAGCCCTTGGGCCGCCTCTGGCTTCAGGGGATCACAGCCCTCTGCCTTGGGAGTTACCTAACCCCTTACCCTTCTCCTGAGAATGGCAGCGCCTGCTCCCACAGCGTGTCAGCGGCCTCGCCCACTTGCTCAGCTTCGCATTGGGAGCAATCCCCTAGCCGACGGATCCCTCTAACTTCAGGCTCAGCAATCGATCGGCTTCTACAGCAAACTCCATCGGCAGTTGGTTGAACACTTCTCGGCAGAAGCCGCTGATGATCATGGACACAGCATCTTCCGCAGAGATGCCGCGGGACTGGAAGTAGAACAATTGCTCTTCTCCAATCTTAGAGGTGGAAGCTTCGTGCTCCACTTTGGCGGTGTTGTTTTGCACCTCAATATAGGGGAAGGTGTTGGCGCTGCACTGATCCCCAATCAACATGGAATCGCACTGGGAAAAGTTGCGGGCACCTTCCGCTTTCGGCCCGATTTTGACCAGGCCGCGGTAGCTGTTTTTGGAGTGCCCAGCCGAGATCCCTTTGGAGATAATTTTGCTGCGGGTGTTGCGGCCCACGTGAATCATCTTGGTGCCGGTATCGGCCTGCTGGTAGTTGTTGGTGAGGGCAACCGAGTAAAATTCGCCCACCGAGTTTTCCCCCACCAACACGCAGCTAGGATATTTCCAAGTGATGGCGGAGCCGGTCTCCACTTGCGTCCAGGAGATCTTGGAGTTTGCCCCCTGACACAGGCCGCGCTTGGTTACAAAGTTGTAAATGCCCCCTTTGCCGTTTTCGTCGCCGGCATACCAGTTCTGTACCGTCGAGTACTTGATCTCGGCATTGTCTAGGGCAATTAACTCCACCACCGCCGCATGCAGTTGGTTGGTGTCGAACATGGGGGCAGTACACCCTTCCAAGTAGCTGACGTAGGATCCCTCGTCGGCAATGATCAAGGTGCGCTCAAACTGGCCCGATTCGCCGTTGTTGATGCGGAAATAGGTGGAAAGCTCCATGGGACAGCGCACCCCTTTGGGCACATAGACAAAGGATCCATCACTGAACACTGCCGAGTTCAGCGCCGCGTAGTAGTTATCAGCAATGGGAACCACACTGCCCAAGTACTTGCGCACCAGCTCCGGATACTCCCGCAGTGCCTCCGACATGGAGCAGAAGATCACGCCTTCCTTGGCCAGCTTCTCCCGGAAGGTGGTGGCCACCGAGACGCTGTCGAAAATGGCATCCACCGCCACATTGGCCAGCCGCTTCTGTTCAGACAAGGGGATCCCCAATTTCTCGAAGGTCTCCAACAGCACCGGATCCACTTCGTCCAGGCTCTTTTTCTTGGGCTGCACCTTGGGGGCCGAGTAGTAGACAATGTTTTGGTAGTCAATGGGCGGGTAGCTGACGTTGGGCCAGGTGGGCTCGCTCATCTTCAGCCACTGGCGGTAGGCCCGCAGCCGGAACTCTAGCATAAAGTCCGGCTCCCCTTTCTTGGCCCAGATCTGCCGAATCACCTCTTCGTTCAAGCCTTTGCCAATCGACTCAGAGGGGATGTCGGTTACAAAGCCGTACTTGTAGGGCTGGTTGACCAGGGCGCGGACGCTCGTAGACATGGATGGCTCTCGGGTAGTGACAGGGTAGAAACGCGACTAAGACAGATGGCCAAATAAAACAACAGAGTTGTTGTTTAACTGATCCTCAGGTTACTTTAGCAATGATCCCGTTGTCAAAATAGCAGAGAGCTGTGCTGGCAGCGGCAGCCGATTAACCCAGTCTAACCAGGAGGGCGAGGGTGGACAGCACGCGCAAGATCACCGGGCAGGTCGCTCAACCCGCTTCGAGTAAGCAGGCCATCTTGGTCTATCTGCGCAAGGCGGGGCAGGCCAACGCCCAAACTCTGGCAGAGCACCTGCGCATTTCTCCCCAGGCCATCCGCCGCCACCTCAAGGATCTGGAGGCAGAGGGGTTGATCCAACATATCGCTCAACCCAATGGCCTAGGCCGCCCCCAGCATCTCTATCAGCTCAGTCCCTTGGGAGAAGAGCAATTTCCCGCCAGCTACGATGAGTTTGCCCTTGGTCTGCTCAACACCCTGGCCGAAACCCTGGGCTCCGAGCAGATGGGATCCCTTCTCCACCACCAGTGGCAGCGCAAAGCCCGGGAGTATCAGGCCCAACTGGGATCCGGATCCCTGCGGGAGCGGCTGGAGCGCTTGGTGCAGTTGCGCCAGGCAGAGGGTTACATGGCGGAGTACTACCCCTATCCTGCCGACCTGACTGTGCCGCTAGCAGCAGAGGGATCCGAGCCTTACGTCGAGCAGTATGTGTTGGTTGAGCACAATTGCGCCATTGCTCAGATTGCCCACACCTTTCCCAGCGTCTGCGGCCACGAACTGGAGATGTTTGCTGCCGCCTTGCCCGATTGCCGGGTAGAGCGCATCACCTGGCAGGTGCAGGGAGAACACCCCTGCGGCTACTGGATTGCCAAGCCGGCGGCTCGGTCGACTTAAGACTTCCCCAGGAAACCGGATCCCTGAGGTGTCAAACGAGGTTTTTTCGGGTATAGTTATCTCGTACAGGTTTTAAGTTTGTTCTCCGCATGGTCTGGCGCGCTTCCTTTTTTGGCTACTTTAGCTTTCCCTGGCAACGACCAGGGCAGAAGGGTGGCGCGTAAACTAAAGACCTAGGTTTACCCGAGTCAGTCCTGAAGCCCTGAGCCCAGCGCCAGGGCTTTTTTGATGGCTCGACGACCCCATCCACCCACTTGCACACTAAGGACAGTTCCATGCCCCCCCAAACCGACAATTGCAATATCCAAGAGGTGACTCCCTTGATTGCCCCTGCTGCTGTCAAGGCCAAGCTGCCCCTTACGGAAACGGCAGCCCAGGTGGTGCTCTCCACTCGGCAAGCCATCCGCGACATCATCCACGGACGGGATCTCCATCGCTTGGTGGTGATCGTCGGCCCCTGTTCCATCCACGATCCCGCAGCGGCTCTGGAGTATGCCCATCGCCTCAAGCGGGTGGCCGACCAAACTCGGGAGCACCTGGTGATCGTTATGCGCACGTATTTTGAGAAACCCCGCACCACGGTGGGCTGGAAGGGCCTGATCAACGATCCCCACCTGGATGGCTCCTGCGACATTGCCACCGGCCTGCAACTGGCCCGTTCCATTCTCCTGCAGATCAACGAGCTGGGCCTGGCCTGTGCTACCGAGATGCTGGATCCGGTGACCCCTCAATACACGGCGGATCTGGTGAGCTGGGCGGCCATTGGCGCCAGAACCATCGAAAGCCAAACTCACCGGGAAATGGCCAGCGGTCTCTCCATGCCTGTGGGCTTCAAAAACGGCACCGATGGACGGCTGGAAATCGCTCTCAATGCCATCCTCTCCGCCAGCCATCCCCACAGTTTCTTGGGCATTGGCCAAGATGGCATGACGGCTCTGGTGAAAACCACCGGCAACCCGGATCGGCACATCGTGTTGCGGGGGGGAGGGGGCAAGACCAACTACGGCCCGGAAGATGTGGCGCGGGCGGCACTGCTGATGAAGGATCAAGGGATCCCTCGCTCGGTGATGGTGGACTGCTCCCATGACAACTCCCACAAAAATTACCGCAACCAGGGATCCGTCTGTCGGGCGGTGCTACAGCAGTACCAGGCGGGGCAGCGGGCTCTGATGGGGCTGATGCTGGAGAGCAACCTCTATCCGGGCAAGCAAACCTGGCAGGAAGGGGCGCCGCTCCAGTACGGGGTTTCCATCACCGATGGCTGCATCGGCTGGGAAGAGACGGAAGATCTGTTGTGGGAGATGGCAGCGACCGTAGAGGGAAGAGCGTTGGCCCTCAGCCGCTGAGGGACGGGGATCCCGGAGTTTGTTAAAGAATCAAAAAGGAAATGGGAACAGGGGGCAACCGGCTCCTAAGGTCGAGCCAAGGTTTCGTTGTTTCGTCAGGCCCTGTGGGATGGGGTCTCCAGGTCGAGCTGGGAGGTTGTGATGGAGCTACAGATCCCCACCAGTGTCAGCAGCAACAGTCAGCAGCCCTATCCAGATCCCGATCGGATCCCTCGGCGACCCCCCGAGCAGTTGCGGGATCGGCTGATCGTCTCCGGCCTGCGCTACTACGGTTATACCGGTTTTGATGAGGCGGAACGGGCTTTGGGGCAATGGTTTGAGGTGGATTTCGAGTTGTGGGCGGATCTGCGCCCGGCTGCTCTCAGCGGCCAACTGTGTGATAGCCTCGACTACCGTTCTGCAGTGGCCGGGATTGCGGAACTGGTGAAAAGCAATCAGTTTGTGCTGATCGAGAGCTTGGCGGAGGCGATTGCCGAAATGGTGCTGCGGGAGACAGGGGCCAGCAAAGCTAAGATCCGATTGACCAAGTGTCATCCCCCGATCCCGGAGCTGACGGGGCGGGTTACTGTGGAGATTGTTCGTCCCTAGAACTTCTCTTAACCCTTTCCTACCGACCCTGTGCTTGCTCTAGAACTCGCCTCTCCTACCTCTAAGGACTGGATCGACCAGGCCATCCGGCACATCGATCTGGTCTTGCTAGACCACGCCAATTGTGAGAAAAAAGCAGCGGGCAACGCCCTCAGTCTGCTCTTTCGCTACCCGGCTAATGGGCGTTTGGTGGAAACCCTCTCGCCGCTGGCGCGGGAGGAGCTGCAGCATTTTGAGCGGGTGCATCGCCACCTGCAACGGCTGGGGATCCCCATCAAGCCCTTGTCGGCTGCTCCCTATGCCGCTCGCCTAAACCAACACCTGCGCCGCTCTGAGCCGGAACATCTGTTGGATGCCCTGCTGGTGGCTGCCATCATCGAGGCCCGCAGCCACGAACGCTTGGGCCTGTTGGGGATCCACGCGCCCGACCCAGAGCTGCGGCAGTTTTATCTCTGGCTGGCGGCTGCGGAGGAGCGCCATTGGCAGCTTTATTTGGATTTGGCCTTGGATCAGTTCCCTGCCGATCAGGTGCAGGAGCGGCTCAAGACTCTGCTCCAGGTGGAAGCCGAGATCCTCTCCACCCTTCACCCCGAACCCCGTGTTCACAGCTAGCCCCACTCCGTTTCCCCCCGCGGTGCAGCTCCCATGTTTCAAGCGACGCGGCAGTGGTTGGCCTTCTGGTATACAACGGTTACGGCAGTGTTGCTGCTGTTGTTTGCCGGCAGCTTCTATTGGTACGTGCAGTCAACCCTGATTGAACGGGTGGACGATACCCTTGGCCATGTGGTGGAAATTGTCGAGCGGTCTTTGGTGGTGGATGAGAGCCTCTTGGATCCGCAGCAGGCCCGCCGCAGCTTAGAGGCCAGCTTTCGGGATGATCCCAGCACCCTAGAGGACGATCACATCGACTTGGAGTGGTTCGGCCCTCAGGGAACGCTCATCTGGTCCACGGTACCCGGCGGGATCCCTGCCCCCCTGTTGACCGAGGGATCCCTGCACACTGCCCGTATCGCCCCTGGGTATTGGCTGCGCCAGTTCACCGAGCCGATTGTGGCCGGTGGGAAGCTGCTGGGCTATCTGCGGGTCAGCCATCCCTGGTTTGAGGTGAGCAAGCCAACGCGACAGTTGATCCGGGATCTTTCCCTGTGGGTGGTGGCCGGTTTGACGGGTGTGGGGGCCATTGGCTGGATGCTCTCCGGCCTGGCCATGCAGCCCATCCGGCAGTCTTATCAGCAGCTCAAGCAATTTACCGCCGATGCCTCCCACGAGCTGCGCAGCCCCTTGGCCAGCATCCAAACCGCGGTACAGGTGGCTTTGGCGGATTCCCAATTGGATGCCGACACCCGGCAGCGCTGGCAGATGGTGGAGCGGTTGTGTTTACGGCTGGGTCGTCTGGTGGATGACCTGCTGTTTCTGGCCCGCCACGACAGCGGTATGGTGCCTTTCCAACCCCGTTGCTGTGCGCTGGATGCTCTGCTGCTGCAGGTGGTGGAAGAGCTGCAGGGCTTGGCCAACCAAAAGCAGATCCGCTTGCAGCTGGAGATTGCTGCCCCTGAGAGCGGGACGGAACCTTCTCCCGCCCAGGTGGATCCCTTCGGTTTTTGGGGAGATGAAGATCAATTGGCCCGCCTGTTCACCAACCTGATTGAAAACGCCCTTCTCCACACTCCCCCGCAAGGAGAGGTGCAGGTGAGGCTGGAACAACGGCTGCGCTCCGGATCCCCAGAGCTGGTGGTACGGGTACAAGATACCGGGCCAGGGATCCCCCCCCAGGCTCTGCCCCATGTGTTCGATCGCTTTTATCGGGTAGATCCGGCTCGCAGCGGGGATCCCGGTCGCCTCTCGGGGTCAGGTTTGGGGCTGGCGATCGTCAAAAGCATTGCCCAACAGCATCAAGGTCAGGTGCAGGTGGAGAGTAAGCTGGGCCAGGGATCCAGCTTTGAAGTTATTTTGCCCCAGCGGCAGTTGGAAACCTGTACCCCAGAGAGGGTCTGAAAGTGCTCTGGAAAACAGACAGTCCTCGGTCAATATGCTAGCTTTAAGCCGAAAATTGACTTGGTTTTTATTCAGAACCGTATTGGCCCGGTTGAACTGAATTTCTGGGTGTCAAAGACCTTCTCTTAACCTTTGCTTTCCAGATTTAAGAATCTCTCTTTTTCCCCGATAAAACAGCAGAGATGGGATCGGATCCCAGGCTCTTGCCCTTCTCAGCCGGCTGCTGAGCTGTTGATTGGGTGATGAGTGAGTGCAGTCCGCCCGCGCAGCCCCACAATTTCCCATTGAATCCTGTGCCAGGAAAACGTTATGTATCGCTTCCAGGTTCGTGCCATCACCCAGCCGGGCGAGCGAATTGCCTTGGTGGGATCCAGCGCAAAATTGGGCTCCTGGGATCCCTGCCATTGTATTTGGCTGCAGACGGATCCCGCTCATTATCCGCTGTGGTGGGTAGAGTTGCCGTTGAGCCCAGCAGACGGCGCGCCCGGCCCGCTGTTACCCTACAGTGGATGTTTAAAAGAAACTCCTCGAGTGGAGTACCGATATCTGCGCGTGCAAGCCGGTGGGCAAGTGATTTGGGAATCCGCCGATGTCAATCGCTGGGTGCCCCTTGAGCCGGAACCTTTGCCGGCAGTTTTAATTGTTGAGGATGGAGAGTTTGGCCGGATCCCTGCCTATCCTTACGGCTATTTTGCCGATCCCATTCCTGAGGTCGAACCGGAAAATCCGCAAGGGCTAAAAGTCGTCATTTTGGGCAGCTCCGTTGCCCTGGGGTGCAGCGCTTGGCTGTTGCGAGGTTGGGCTTGGCTGTTGCAGAAAGCTCTACAAGAGCGCTATGGCCATCAAGTGCGAAATCTCTCCCAATTGGGGGCCAATGTCAGCCGAACTCTGTTGCGGTTTGAGCAGGCGGTGATCCCTGAACGTCCTGATGTCGTTATTGTTGCCCTGTCCTTGGGAAATGAAGGCTTGGTATCGGCCTTGCCCCAGCATCGCCGCGCCCTGCAGAGACGGTTTGAAAACGGCCTGCGGCGGTTAATTCAGCGAATTCAAGACATTGGAGCCTTGCCAGTTCTGGGAGGGGTTTATCCCCATGCAAACTACGGCCCAGAACAGCATCTTCTTTTGCAAGAAACTCAGCAAAGAATGCTCAGCTGGGGATGCCCTGTGTTCAATTGGCTGCCTCATTTGGAAGATGGACAGGGCCGCTGGAAACCAGACCTTGCTTTTGACCCAGCTCACCCCAATTCCAAGGGTCATCAGGTCATGTTTGAGGCCATCGATCTCTCTCTTCTGGATCCCGGCCAAGTTAGTTCAGCTCGTAGAAAGCTTGCTCAACCCGTTGGAGAACGGGTCGTTTTTGCAGATGAGCATGGTTTTTGGGTGACTGCAGAAACAGGCAAAAACCAATTTCGCATCGTGAATATAACTCCCTACCCTTATACCATCACGCCCACTTGGCAACCTTTGCAAGCCGCTTTCCAAAAAGCAGGTCTACAGCCGGGTCTGTATATTGGCAAAAGCGATGAAAGGCTAGGGGATGCTACCTTATATTCCCTTTCCGTACAAGAAGATGGTTCGGTGCAAACCACCCTCTCCATTCCTGCGGATGCCGATCTTGTCTTCTCCCCAGTAGCCCAGTTCTTTTCCTCGGAATCAGTAGAAACGATCTTCGAGGATGGATCGTTGATCCTTCTCAAGCTCAGTGGATCCTCAGAAGGCTCTTCTAATCCCATGCCTCGCCTGTGCGTGATCAACCAGAGCAGTCACGAGTACAACATCCACCCCATGTGGAAGGAAGTGCGGGCCGCTCTCAAAGCCATGCCAGCGGGTGTTTATGAAGATCCGAGCCACCGCGAAGCTCTCTTCCGAACCCTGATGATCGGGGAAGGTGGCCTCGAAAGTCGGGTAAAGGCTGCTCCCGAATCGGTCATGCTGCTGGAATACACCTGCAAATTATCCGATATTCATCGTGTTGTCATTGTGCCGTTAGGGGATCGCTGCGCGGTGCGAATGCTGCTCTACAAGTTGGAATATGACGGGCCTGCCTTTCCTTTTGATTTGACACGCACCAGCAATTTGGCTGATGTGGCCGATATGATCCACAACGAGTTTCAGGGCATGTGGGATCCGCAATATTTACACTACAGCCCTGAAGATAGGCGAATTTACCACAGCAAGTGGACGGGCCTCTCTTTTGGCCATGAAGTGGAAGAGGGGGAAGATCCACTTCAGAATATGGATCCCATCCATGAGCGAATGCGAACTCGCTACACTGCTCGCGCCAAGCGTTTTATGTATGTTTTGGAAAAAGCCGATAAAGTCTTGTTTGTGCGCACAGGGGGTTGCCAGCGAGAGGCCGTTGTTGACTTAATGGATAAGCTGGCGGCTAAGCGCAGGGGCAAGCCTTTTCTGCTGCTGATTGTTTCTCCTCAGTCTTCTGATGAGTTTGCCGGGATCCCCAATGTTATCCATTATGAGATGGAGTTAAATCCCGACCGCATGTGTGCAGATCCTGAGCATTGGAAGTACTGCACAGGGGTAATGAGAGATATCCTCCATTCTTTGGGGGTCTCTACCCGAAATCTTTTCTGGTGCCCTCCACAACTGTAGCCGTTCCAAGGTTTCACTGCAATTCGAAAGAATGATCGCTGCTGCCCAAACGCTCCGCGCCGCTTCCGCGACCACCCCCAACTCTTCTCCCAAAGGGACTCTGAGGTGTTCAACTCCAGAAAGCTGATGATCGGACTCGAACCGACGACCTGCTCATTACGAGTGAGCTGCTCTACCAACTGAGCTACATCAGCAGGGCTTTGAAGTGAGGACTGGATAGGAGAATCCGCAGACCCACCGGTGGGCCTATCGATTCTAACTCATCCTTGCCTTGCTCGGGATCCCCAGCGCCATAGCCCCAAAGATAGCCCCAACGTCAGCCACGCCAGCCAATCCCCCGCGCGATTGTAGAAAGTTGTCTCAGAACGCCGCTTCACTTCTCCCGTAATCACCCCCCGCTGAAAGATGGGGCCAACCTGCTGGAGCCGACCTGAGGGATCCACCACCAGATTGCCGCCTGTGTTATTGACAAACACCACGCCCCGCCGATTTTCCACAGCCCGGAAAACCGAGAGCTGGCCATGCAACATCGGCCAGTGGCTATTACCAAACCAGCTATCATCCGAAATCACGATCAAAGACTCGGCGCCGCGACGGGTTAAAGTTCGGCTGGGCGCAGGCAAGACGCTCTCCAAGCAGATCATCACCCCCAAAGGCCCGAAAAGCTCCCCTCCGTCCAGAGGCCGATAGCCATCGGGTGAAGGCACGTAGCGCCCCGACTCGAAATAGGGAAAGATCCACTGCTTGCCAAACCCATCCAGCAAGTTGCCCCGGGCGTCAAACAACAGGGCCGTGTTAAAAAATCGCTGCTCTGGCTCCGGCAAATGGGCTGTGCGGGGATCCGGCTCTGTTGCCCCCGTAATCAAAGCGCCTTCCGGCGGCAGAATCGCTTGCATCGGCTCGATCACGTAAGGCTCTAGGCCGGTATTCAGCAGCCGTGCCCGCAGCGCCCCCTCCGGCCAAACCACCAACTGTGCCCCAGCAGCCACCCCCTGGGCAGAAAGCTGATGCAGCTCCCGGTAGCGCTCCAGGCGGTAGTTCCAACTGCGATCGGCTTCCAGCCAAGCCACCTGCTGCACCGCCGCCACCCGAAAGTCAGGATCCCTGTTTTCGACGGCCAAGGCATCGAAGTAAGCCAGGCGCACGCTTCCATAAGCCAAGACCAGCCCTGTCAGCCCCAGGCCGCAGGCAAGCGTACTCCAGAAATCTCTGTTCCTGAGCATCTCACCCAAAACGTTTCTCAGGGATCCCCCAGCCGCCTGCCACCGGCTAGAAATCTGCCTGGCCATCTGCCAAAGAACCCCATTGACGAACACGGCATAGAAGGTAACCCCCCAGATCCCCGTAACATCGGCTACTTGGATCCCGAGGGGCCAGTCGAACAACAGGGATCCCCAGTGGAAAGGGATGGGCCACCAGAGCAAGCCCAACAGCCCATCCAAGCCTGTCCAGACCGTGGCCAAGCCCAGCGGACGTGCCCAAGCCGGCAGGGGGCGGCTCAGCTCCAAACTGAGGAGCGTAGCAGTGGTGAAAAAGAGGGGGATCAGGGGAGCCACCACCACGCCCCCCAGGATCTCCCAGGCGCTCAACACCTTAACCGAGAAGGGATCCACCCAGAAGGCATACAGGCAAACCCAAAACCAGAGGCCATAGGCCAAACGCCACCGCGCCCACCCTTGCCGTTGCTCGCACAGGCCAAACAGCAGGGCTAAGCCCAGCAGCGCTCCCGGAAACCAGTGCCACCAGCGGTTGGGGGATCCCAGACAAAGCAGCGCAATGGCCAAACCCATCAGCCAGCGGGATCCCTCGCCTGGATTTCTCTTTTGGGGCAGATCCTGCTGTTGAGTTGAAGATTTCAGTTCCGGCTTCATCACCTCAATAAAGTTCAGCCTATTCGGGAAACCCCACCTAATGCCCCAGGATCAACACGCCCTTGCCGGCAGGTCTTTTCCAGAGTAGCGCTCTCGCAGCAGCCGGGAATATCTCCTGGAGCACAGAACTCCTACTGCTTGAATCTAAAGCTGTGTTAACATTTTGCATAACTTCAGGGGGCTGGCGCCTTCCGGCTTGGGTTAGGGATCCCGTCAGCGGTGCGCGGCACTATGGGCAAAGTTTTGGTTTTGAATGCCTCCTACGAGCCGCTCAACATCACCAGTTGGCGCAGGGCGGTCGTTCTTTTGCTCAAGGGCAAGGCCGAGCAAATTGAGCACAATGGCCGAGTGGTGTACGGCAACATTCCTTTGCCCACCGTCATTCGCCTGCGCCACTATGTCCACGTTCCCCACAAGGAGATCCCGCTTACGCGCCGCAACGTCCTCTACCGGGATGGGCATCGTTGTCAGTACTGCGGCTGCTTCGGCGAAGATCTCACCCTGGATCACGTGATCCCTCGGTCTCGTGGCGGCGGGGATACTTGGGAAAATGTGGTCAGTGCCTGTGTGCGCTGCAACGTGAAAAAAGGGAACCGCACCCCCCGCGAAGCCGGTATGCCCCTGCTGCGCCAACCCCGCCGTCCCCACAGCACTCTTTACTTTGAAATCTCCAAAGCCGTCGGCAGTGGTTCCCATCGAGAATGGTCTAAGTACACCATCGGCCTAGAAGGGGATCCCCAGGAGGAATTGTTGGACAGCCCAAGCTAGACGGGCCGCCTAGGGATGGACTTCCGATACAGGGGCAGCTTTGGAAATGGGGGGAGAAGTGGTGGCTGGGATCCCGGTCTCGATCCACCGGTGAATCAGGGCATTGACCTCTTCGGGGCGCTCATCGTGGGGGCAGTGGCCAGCCTCCAGGAAGTATTCCACTGCTTGAGGGTAGTGGGCCCGGTACAGCTTAGAGCGTTCCCGAGCCCGCATCCAGGGATCCCGTTCTCCCCAGATCAACAACAGCGGGCGCACCAAGCTGCACAGCAGCTCATCTACATAGCGTCCCTTCTGCCCACCTCGCATCAAGGCCACAAACACATCGGCAGCCCCCGGATCCTGGGTGGGGCGATGGATGGCCTCGACCAGCTGATCGGTCACGGCTGCCGGGTCGTAGTAAACCTGCTTCAGCTTGGCTCGGATCACGTGCGGCTGCCGCAAATACTGAAACAGCAGGTAAGACACCAGGCGCTGGCGCAGGCCCCAGCCCACCAATCCGCCTATCCATTGCCGCCATCCGGTCGGGGATCCCTTGAGGGTGGAAAACCCACCTGCCCCATTCAAAAGCACCACGCCCCGCACCCACTCCGGCCACTCCGCCGCAAAACTGAGCACCACATAGCCGCCCAGGGAGTTGCCGATCCCCACCACAGGCCGACGGATTACCTGTTGGCAAAAGTCCCGCAGCTGATCCCGCCAGATTTCGGCGCGGTAGTCCCAGTTGGGCTTGGCGGAGCGACCGAAACCCAGCAAATCGATGGCGTACACCTGATAATGTTGAGCCAATTCGGGAATGTTCTTGCGCCAGTGGTCGGTGGAGGCTCCAAAGCCGTGCACCAGAAGCAGAGGCTGCCCCTGCTCACCCTGTTTGACGTAATGAACTGACTGCCCCCGCCAGATCCACTGCGCCGAAATGGGAGTGGCCGATGCCGATGTCGAAGCCATAGGAGTTGCTTGTAAGCCTTTCTTAATTCTAGGTTCTTTGCAGCTACTCCGGGGGGAAGCCCACCCTCTACGGGCAACGTAAGAGCAGGGGGCCTGTTAGACATAACCTCTGCTTTTTAGGCTTTGTATCACCAGGTCAATACATTCGGAGATGCTTTGCTCGGCAGTTTTGCACACCACCTCCGGCTGTTCCGGCGGCTCGTAGGGATCGTCAATACCGGTAAAGTGCTGGATTAAGCCTGCCCGCGCCTTTCGATAGAGGCCCTTCACATCCCGACGTTCGCACACCTCCAAAGGGGCATCCACAAAGACTTCGATAAAGCTGCCAATATACTGCCGTACCTCCTGCCGTGCTGCCCGATAGGGGGAAATGGCCGACACCAGCACAATCACCCCGTGCCGAGTCAGCATCTCCGCCACAAAGCCGATGCGGCGAATGTTCTCCTCCCGATCCACTTTGCTGAAGCCCAGACCCTTGGTGAGATGTTGCCGCACCAGGTCCCCATCGAGCACTTCCACCGGCAGCCCCCAAGCGCGCAACTGCTGGGCCACGCCGCAGCTCAGGGTGGTTTTGCCCGCCCCGCTCAATCCCGTAAACCAGACCGTTACCCCCCGCCGCGACATCTGTCTGTTTGCTTCTGTCTGTTTGCTGTGGATCCCTGAATCTTTGGCCCCGCCAGAATATCATCTCCAAAGCAGGGTGGTACACTCGAAACACGGCTTGCGCCAGCCCCAAAGCGCTCCGCGCCGCCAACACGACAGCAATCTTTTACCGGCCATGTCTCCTCTAACTTCGCCTCTTGCCAGTGCCCCCTCGGGATCCCCGACAACTGCCGAGCTGTTTGCCGAGCATGTGATGGCCACCTATGGGCGCTATCCCCTGACCTTGGTGCGCGGGCAGGGGTGTCGGGTTTGGGATGAGCAGGGGCGCGAGTACCTGGACTTTGTGGCCGGCATTGCCACCTGTACCCTGGGGCATGCCCACCCGCTGTGGATTCAGGCGCTCACCGAGCAGGCACAACAGTTGCACCATGTTTCCAACCTTTACTACAACCAGCCGCAGGCACAACTGGCTCAATGGCTGACCCAGCACTCCTGTGCCGACAAGGTGTTTTTCTGCAACTCAGGGGCGGAAGCCAATGAGGGAGCCATTAAGCTGGCTCGCAAGTATGCCCACACGGTGCGCGGGATCCAAGATCCGATGATCCTCACCGCCCATGCCAGCTTCCATGGCCGCACCCTGGCCACCATTACCGCCACCGGCCAGCCCAAATACCAAAAAGACTTTGCCCCTCTGGTGCCCGGCTTTGATTACGTTCCCTACAACGACATCGAGGGCACAGCAGCGGTGTTGGAGCGCTGGGGCGAGCGGGTGTGTGCCGTGCTGTTGGAGCCGTTGCAGGGGGAAGGGGGGGTTGTGCCGGGGGATCCCGCCTATTTTCAATGGTTGCGCCGGATCTGCAGCGAGCGGGGCATTCTGCTGATTTTGGATGAGGTGCAGGTGGGCATGGGCCGTACTGGCATGCTGTGGGGCCACTGTAACCTGGGGGTGGAGCCGGATGTGTTCACCTTGGCCAAGGGCCTGGCCGGTGGGATCCCCATCGGGGCCTTGTTGGCGAAAGACTTTTGCGCCGTGTTTCAGCCGGGGGATCACGCCAGCACCTTTGGGGGCAACCCCTTGGCTTGTGCGGTGGGCCTGGCGGTTTGCCGCACGCTAATGTCGGAGAGTTTGGTTTGGAATGCCCAGCAGACAGGGGTGTATCTGCGTCAGGGGCTGTCCCGCTTGGCGGAGCAGTTTCCGCAGCTCGTTGAGCAAGTGCGGGGCTGGGGCCTGATTCAGGGCTTGGTGGTGCGCATCCCGGCGGCTGAAGTGGTCAAGGCAGCCATGGACTGCGGGCTGTTGTTGGTGCCGGCAGGATCCCAGGTGGTGCGCTTTGTGCCCCCCTTGATCGTCACCCCGGCAGAAATTGACGCGGCTCTAGCGATGTTGGCATCGGCTTTGCAAAGGTTGGCCGCCTCCCTTGGCCATTCCGGGGCAGCCTAGCCTCGCCAGACTTGCCGCAGAAATGCCTGCAACTGCTGTCGGGCAGGGAGCTCGTGGGGAGCGGGATCCCTTGCCTGTTCCAGAAGGGGCAATACCTCCTCCGCATAGGCCGGAACAAAGCCGGCAGCAGGCCAGAGCAAATCCGAGGTGGCCCGCAGGTTGAAGACTTGGGATCCCTGCCTGAGCAAGAGAGGTCGCACCCAGAGCAATGCTGGGGATCCCGCCGCAAGATTGTGGAGAGAAGCCTGAATCAGCTCCACATAGAGGGTGGCTTGCGGCCCTGGCAGGGCGAGGATGGGACGGGGTGAGGGTGGAGTGCTGCCCACCTCCACCGGGGCAGGCAAAGGGCGGCTTCTGAAAGGGATATTCTCCACAGAGCCACATCGGGCGGGCAAACGAGGCAACAGGGTCATGCAATCGTTAACTGAAGACGATATGGACTGTACTGATCCTAATCGATGGCCTCCTTACTTTTCTTTGGCAGGCGGGTTGGCCGGGGATCCCGTCTTTGCGGGCATTTCGTGAACCCGATTTTGTGGCATGGTGCTAGGTAGCTTTCTGATCAAACTTGAACGGATCCCGCCATGATGCACACTTTTGTCCCGCCCCACCGCTTTTTCCCCTACCTGACCTGGACGGAGATCCAGGCCATGCCCGACAAAGAGAACGTGGTGATCATTCAGCCGGTTGCCTCAATCGAGCAACATGGGCCCCACCTGCCCCTGGTGGTGGATGCCTGCATCGGCACGGCGATCATTGGGCGCGCCATGGAGAAGCTGGAGCCTGAGATCCCGGCCTATGTTTTGCCCACCCAATGTTACGGCAAAGCCAACGAGCATTGGCATTTCCCCGGCACCATTACCCTCTCGGCTCAAACCCTGATGGCGGTGCTGACAGAAGTGGCAGAGAGCATCTACCGAGCTGGGTTTCGCAAGCTGGTGTTCCTCAATTCCCACGGTGGCCAGCCACAGGTCCTGGAGATTGTTGCCCGCGATCTGCACCAGAAGTATGAAGATTTCATGCTGTTTCCGGTGTCGGTCTGGCGCGTTCCCCACGAAGGACGAGAGCTGTTTACCGAGAAAGAACGGGAATTGGGCATTCACGCCGGCGATGGGGAGACCAGTATGCTGATGCACCTTTTGCCGGACACGGTGCGAACCGACCGATTGGTCTGCGAATATCCCCACGATCTGCCGGAAAACAGCCTGCTCAGCATGGAAGGGCGGATCCCTTTCGCTTGGGCAACTCGCGATCTCACCCAGAGCGGAGTTTTGGGCGATGCCACCGCCGCCACGCCGGAGAAAGGCAAAGTTTTGGTGGAGTCCATGTCTGACGGCTGGGTGCGGCTGATCCGAGATCTGCACCGGTTCCAGCAGCCCAAGGCTTGGCGCAAAGCCCCGCTGCTGGTCTAGGGATCCAGGCAAAAGACCTACGGCCTGCTTTGTGAAAGGCTTTCGCCAGAACTGGCCGACCAAGATACGACCTGCTGACGCGATCAGGGCAGCTTTTTGCTGGGCTGCTGCAAACTCTATTTGCCCAATGGGAAAGGGTGATACCTTGGCCCCAGAACACACCCGTTCTGGTGGAAATGGGGTGGATTTGGGCAAAGTTCACCTGGCCACTGCCCATGAGGGTATGGATATCTTCATCGCTAACGGTCAGGAGCTGCAGTCGAAGCGGCAGTACCCGGAAAGCCGAAGGGGAAGCTGGCCCAGTTGCTGCGTTGCAGGCAAAAGGGTTCGCGGCGGTATCGCCGACTGGTTCGTCATCTTTCCTGTCGGGCCCAAGCTGTTCGCCTCTGGCGGCGGGGAGCGCTTGAAAGAATCCTCGCCCTCTGGGTCAAGACTCAATTAACCAACGGCTCCAGCCCCCGCAAACACGCTGCCAATGCGGCGCATTGCCTCTTCCACGTTGGCGCGGCTGTTGAAAGCGGACAGGCGCAGATAGCCCTCTCCGGCGCTGCCGAAGCCAGAGCCAGGGGTACCCACCACATGGCAGGTGTGCAGCAGCTTGTCAAAAAACTCCCAACTGCTCAGCCCATCGGGTGTTTTCACCCAGACGTAGGGGGCATTCACGCCGCCATAGACTTGGATCCCCACTTCGGCCAACTGCTGGCGAATGATGCGGGCATTTTCCAGGTAAAACTGCACCAGACCTTGCACCTGCGCTTGCCCCGCTTCGGAATAGACCGCCTCCGCCCCCCGCTGCACAATGTAGGACACCCCGTTGAACTTGGTGGATTGACGGCGATACCACAAGCTCCACAGATCCACCCAGGATCCATCGGCAGCTTGCCCCCGCAAAGACTTGGGCACCACCGTAAAGGCACAGCGGGTGCCGGTAAACCCAGCGGTTTTGGAAAAGGAGCGGAACTCGATGGCACATTCCCGCGCCCCTGGAATCTCGTAAATGGAGTGGGGGATCCCGGGCTCGGTGATATAGGCTTCGTAGGCGGCATCGAACAGGATCAGGGAGCCGTGGGCACGGGCATAGTCCACCCAGTTTTGCAGATGCTCCCGTGTGGCCACTGCGCCTGTGGGGTTATTGGGGAAGCAGAGGTAGATCACATCCACCTTTTGGCTGGGCAGGCTGGCGGTGAAGTGATTTTCGGCAGTGATGGGCAGATAGACCAGGCCCTCGTATTCGCCGCGTTCGTTGGCCGGCCCCGTATGGCCCGCCATCACGTTGGTGTCCACATAAACCGGATAGACAGGATCCGTGATGGCGATGGTGTTGTCGTGGCCGAGGATATCCAGGATGTTGCCGCAATCGCACTTGGAGCCATCGGAGACGAAGATCTCGGAAGCGTCGATATCGCAGTTGCGGGCCTGGAAGTCGTGCCGGGCAATGGCCTGGCGCAGCCACTCGTAGCCCTGCTCTGGCCCATAGCCGCGAAAGGTGGCCCGTTCCCCCATTTCCTCCACCGCCCGGATCATGGCCGTTCGACAGGCTTCCGGCAGCGGCTCGGTGACATCGCCAATGCCCATTTTGATAATTTGAGCTTCGGGATGGGCGGTGGCAAAAGCCTGCACCCGCCGGGCGATCTCGGGAAAGAGATAGCCGGTCTTGAGCTTGAGGAAGTGGTCGTTGATCCTGGCCATGGAGGTTTGCCGAAGAGGAGGTCATCGGCTTTTCAGTGTAGCTGTTCGCGCTAGCGGGACGGAGTCCTTAGCCGGTTCCGGGCCAGAACTGATACATTTACGCTGAACACTGCTGACCATTACTGCTCAACGGTGAAGCGATAGCATTCTGTCCGTTTCCAAACAGAACGGCGGTATCCCGCAAAGCTCTGAGCATAACACCCAGAGCGCCTTGCCAATCTCGTGGTAGCCTATGGCTGCACTTTGGGCATCTAAACACCTTTG
>NZ_JBSSAH010000036.1:0-12500 GCF_054058415.1 Thermostichus sp. MS-CIW-38
CCTGCCTACACCAGTCAGACCTGCCACAAATGCCTGCACATCCACCCTGAGCGGGGTAAGTCCTACCGCAATGGTAAGTCGTTCAAGTGTGGACATTGTGGGTGGGAAGGGGATGCTGACTATAACGCTGCTCAAGTAATCTCTCTCCTTGGGGCGACTGTAAACTCGCCTGAAATTCCGAAACTTAGCTGCCCTCTGGGGCCGCTAGGGACTGGGATAAAGCCCGCATCCTGCGCATAGCGCTGGTGTCGGGCAGTTTACTTTCGCAAGACTACATCATCCCCTTAGGTGCAGAGCCAGCCGCCGGCTTGGGCTCAGGCTTTTCCACCACAATCGCTTCGGTTGTGAGGTACATTCCGGCTATGGAAGCCGCGTTTTGCAGCGCTGAGCGCACCACTTTGGCCGGATCGACGATCCCCTGGGCAAACATATCCACATAGGTTCCGCTCAGGGCATCGAAGCCAAAGGGCATCTCCTTCTCCAAAACCTTTTCCACCACCACTGACCCTTCCAGACCGGCATTGTGGGCAATCTGAAAGAGAGGGGCCTGCAAGGCTCGGTAAACAATTTCTGCCCCCACCTGTTCTTCGGCATTCAACTTGGCCTTGAAAGCCGGGATCCCTTTGGAGAGGTGCAATAGCGTCGCCCCACCGCCGGGGACGATCCCTTCTTCCACCGCAGCTCGGGTGGCATTTAGGGCATCCTCAATGCGCAGCTTGCGGTCTTTGAGTTCGGTTTCAGTAGCGGCCCCCACTTTGATGACTGCTACCCCCCCAGCTAACTTGGCGATGCGTTCTTGCAGTTTCTCGCGGTCGTACTCGGAATCGGTGGTTTCCAGTTGCTTGCGAATTTGAGCCACTCGCTTTTCCACCGCCGCTTTGGTGCTGCCATCGGTCACAATGGTGGTCTTGTCTTTGGTGACAGTGATCTTGCGGGCCACCCCCATCATGTCCAGGGTGACCTTATCCAGCTTGATGCCAACATCCTCAGAGATGAGCTGCCCGCCGGTGAGAATGGCGATATCTTCCAGCATGGCTTTGCGCCGATCCCCAAAAGCCGGAGCCTTGACCGCCACCGCATTGAGTACCCCCCGCAGGCGGTTCACCACCAATGTGGCCAGAGCCTCTCCCTCCACATCCTCCGCAATGACCAGAAGAGGCCGACCCTCGCGGGCCACCCGCTCTAGGATGGGCACCAGATCTTGCAGGCTGGAGATCTTGTTGCTGGTAATCAGCAGATAAGCATTCTCATACTCGGCCACCATCCGCTCCGAGTCTGTGACGAAATAGGGGGAAATGTAGCCGCGGTCAAACTGCATCCCCTCCACCACGTCCAACTCGGTTTCCAGCGACTTGGATTCTTCGACCGTGATCACCCCATCTCGCCCTACAGCATCCATGGCCTTGGCGATCATCTCTCCCACTTCGCTGTCATTGCCAGCAGAGATAGTGGCTACTTCGGCGATGGTTTTACGGCCTTCCACAGGCTTGGCATGAGCTGCAATTTGCTCCACCAAGTAGGCAGTGGTCTTTTCAATGCCGCGCCGCAGAGCCACAGGGTTGGCGCCCGCCGAGATGTTTTTGAGCCCTTCCCGCACCATGCTTTGGGCCAGGATGGTGGCTGTGGTGGTACCATCTCCGGCCACATCGTTGGTCTTAGAGGCCACTTCCCGCATCAACTGGGCGCCTGTGTTCTCCAAAGGATCGGCCAACTCAATTTCCTTGGCAATCGTGACCCCGTCGTTGACGATTTGGGGGGCACCAAACTTCTTCTCCAAGACCACGTTGCGTCCTTTGGGGCCAATCGTAACCTTGATTGCATCCGCCAGTTGGTTGATGCCCTGCTCCAATGCCTTGCGGGCCTCTTCTCTAAACAGAATCCGCTTTGCCATAGAATCCGCGATCCTCGTAAGTCTGACTGGGCTCCTACTTTGGGTACTGCCAGGCGGAGTGGGGTTCCCAGGAATCCTCCGGCTCGGCTAGCAGGGAGTTAGCACTCTAAACTCCCGAGTGCCAATCTAGCTCAAAGACGGGAGCCTGAGCAAGATGGGCAGATCCGGAGTCACGTTTTGGCTGACAGGGGGGAGAGGGCTAGGAGTTGCCACCGATCAGGATGTCGGGAAACTGGGCCTGGGCTTCGCTGATGGGGCGGTTGCGCCCGCCGTTTTGCCAGTAGTTGATGAGTTCGGTGGCTCGGTTAAGCAGCTCGATGCGATCCACTTCGCTGATCCAAGTTTTGCTTTCCAGCTCAGCCTTAAGCTGCTCCCAAGCGTCATCCCGCGGCCAGAAAAAGTAGTGGGTGAGGGGGCTGCGGTTTTTGGCCACCACCTGATCGACGGCAATAGCCAAATCGTTTTCCAACCAGAGGGCTTTTAGGGCGAACTTCGGCAAGGCTCTCTTCTCCTTTGGGCTACTCAACGGACGATCCGATCCTAACCAGGCAGCCTTTCATTCTGACATATGTCCTGTCCATCGGCGGGCCGAGAGCCGGAAGATGGATACGGGCTCAGCCCTGTCTGGGGGCAAAGGGCCCTAGATCACAGAGGGCTGTTTCCCCTTTCAGTACCAAGTCCCGCAGGATGGCGGCGCTGATCGGGGCCAGCAACACTCCATTGCGATAATGGCCGGTGGCAATGAGCAGATTGGCGTAGCCAGGAGCCCAACCCAGGATGGGGGCGCGCTGTCCCACTGGTCGAGGCCGATGGCCGGCCCAATGATCCAACAAAGTTGCTTCGGCCAAAGCCGGGCAGAGTCGGATGGCGCGGGCCAGCAGATCTTGTAGCGCCAGCAGCGTCGGCTCGGGATGAGGGGCCTGAAATTCCACTGTTGCCCCCACCCACAGGGATCCATCGCCCAAAGGAACCAGATGCAGATCCGCGTCGGTGACCACGGGCCCCAGGGGGATCCCGGGAGCTCTGACCCGCAGGGCCTGGCCTTTGACCGCTTGCAGGGGCACCTGCAACCCCAGCTCTTTGGCCAGAGGGGAGCTGCCCAGACCTGCCGCCAGAATGACGTGACCTGCCGAGAGGGTGAGAGCGGGGGTGTAAACCGCTTGCAGGCGAAAGGGGGGATCCGAGCTGCGCTGAATCTTCTGGACAGGCTGGTGGAAGAAAAAGCGGGATCCCTTGCGTTGGGCTGCTTCCAAGAGAGCCTGGGTTAGGAGCTTGGGCTGGACTTGTCGATCCTGGGGAGAGTAGATGGCCGCCGCCAGGTCGCTGCGCAGGCCGGGCTGCAGGGATCCCACTTCGGCAGGGCTGAGCAGATCTAGGCGGTAACCTGCTTGTCGGCGGGCCGCCAGGGTCTCTTGCCAAGCTTCCACTTCCTCCTCCCTGAGGAGTTTGAGAATGCCGCGCCGATTGACGGGCAAACTCCGGCCCAGGTCTTCCTCCAGCCGCGCGATTAGGGGATCGAACAGCTCCAGGCTTTTTAGACGCAACTGCACCACCTCCCCGCTAGGCTGGCGGCTGCAGATCCCCATCAACACCCCCAGCGACGCGCCCGCGGCGCCTGAGGCCGGCTCTCCGGCATCCACTCCAATGACCGACAGCCCAGCTGTGGCCAATTCGTAGGCAATGGCACAGCCCACCACCCCACAGCCAATCACCAACGCATCACAGTTCAACAGCCCGACCCTCAACGGAGACGCTTTTCGTAGTGATACTCCACAGAGTTGCTGCGATCGTGCAATTCACGAATTTCCGGCAGACGCACATAGCCGAGCCGCTCATAAACCCGATGAGCCGTCGTGAAGCGAGTATCTGTCCACAGATGCAGAGAGTCCGCCTGCTGCTGCCGAGCCGCAAATTCGGCCTGTTCAATCAAACGCCGACCCAAACCTCGACCGCGCACTGCGGGCAGAGTGTAGAGTTTTTTCAGCTCCATGCGCCCAGGGATCCCATCGGGCACAAGGCCGACACAGCCGACCACTTGATCCTGATGCTGCGCCACCCAAAGGGATCCCCCCATCTCCGCAAAGGCCGTGGCAGGCTGAAGCAACTCCGGCACTTCTTCGATATCCAATACACAGCCTGGATACTCCGCAAAGACCACCTGCAAAATGTGGAGCAGAGCTGCACTATCCGAATTTTCAGCAGGACGGATATCGATCTGCATCAAGCAGCGAAGAAAAAGAAATCATCGTTAAGTAAAGCTTTCTCGATTGTACCTGGGCTTGCTCGAGGACTCTGTTTTCTCTGTTTCTCAGGGAGCAGAGGATCCCTGAGGTGAGCAGCTAAGATCGCTAGCATCCCCAACCCCATCTGCCCATGGATACTGAACTGCTGGTTCCCGACGTCGCCGATCTCGTAACAGAGGATGATACCCCGGTGGATAACTTTGCCTCGGAAAAACAGCAGCGCCTCCTGACTGGAGCTCTCTACAGCGCTTTGCGCGGCAAAACCTTTTTAGCAGCGGCAAATGTAGGCATCTACACCGCCATCGGTCGGCCCCCGATTGTGCCGGATGTTTTTCTCAGCCTGGACGTCACGGTGCCGGAGCAATGGTGGGAGAAGCAAAACCGTTGCTACCTGCTCTGGCAATTTGACAAGCCGCCGGATGTGGTGATCGAGATCGTCTCCAACCGCGAAGGCGACGAGCTGGAAGGCAAGCTGAGCCGTTATGAGCAGATGCGAGTTAGCTACTACGCGGTCTTCGATCCCAATCATGAGCTGGGGCCAGAGGAGTTGTGCATTTTCGAACTGCGGGGCCGCCACTACGCGGAAATGACCGAGACCTGGCTAGAACAGGTGGGGCTGGGCCTGACGGTGTGGGAAGGCGTTTTTGAGGGGAAACAAGCTCGCTGGTTGCGCTGGTGTGATGCCCAAGGGCAGTTGCTGCTGACCGGCGATGAACAGGCTGAGTTGGAGCGGGAACGGGCGGAGCAGGAACGTCAACGGGCGGAACAAGAACGCCAAAGAGCCGAACAAGAACGCCAAAGGGCGGAGCGAGAACATCAACGGGCGGAGCGTCTGGCGGCAAGATTGCGGGCTTTGGGTGAGGATCCCGATTTGGAGAGCTGAAGCCCAGGGATCCCCTTCAGCACCCACCCTCCACTACACTCAGAGAGGGAACTGCTGCCGGAGTGGCAGGGATCGTTGGACTCACAGATGGGTTATCGCCGCCGGGATTGGTTGGCCTACTGGCTGCTCAAGTGGCTGGTGGTCAACCCCTTGTTTCGGGGACTGTATTTTGGGCGCACCTATGGGCAGGAAAACGTGCCTCGCCAGGGATCCCTCATCGTCGTCAGCAACCACGCCAGCCATTTGGATCCGCCGCTGGTGGCCAATGCGGTGCGCCGCCCGGTGGCCTTCATGGCCAAGGAAGAGCTGTTTCGGGTGCCGGGGCTGAAGCAGGTGATCCAGCTCTACGGCGCCTACCCGGTCAAAAGAGGCGGCTCTGACCGCGCTGCCCTGCGGGCCACGGAAGCAGCTTTGGCGCAGGGATGGGCGGTAGGGATCTTTTTGAATGGCACTCGTACCCCCGATGGCCGCATTCCTCAGCCCCACTTGGGAGCGGCCTTGGTTGCAGCCCGCACCCAAACGCCTCTGCTGCCTGTAGCCCTTTGGGGCACGGAAAAGGTCTTGCCCAAGGGATCCCGGTGGCCGCGCTTGTTCTGCCCCATCACGGTGCGCATTGGCAACGTGATTCCCCCCCCTGCTTCCAGCGATAAGGCCGATTTGCAGCAGGTGACGGCAGAGTGCGTGCAGGCTATCCATGCCCTTTTGGATCAGGGGCGCTGAGGGTATCTTGGGCTACCAGATACTCAACAACAGGGATCCCTCCCAAGATGTGCTTTTGAAGAATCTCCTCCACCACCTCCGGCGTGACCGAGTGGTACCAAAACCCACCGGGATAGACCAGCAGCACAGGGCCGGGAACAGCATAGTCGCACGCCCGCAGGCAGTTGGCTTTGGTGCGGTGTACCCGCAGGGATCCCCCGCTCCCGATTTCCAGGTTCAATTCCTTGATCCGCGATTTCAAATAGTCCCAGGCTTCCAATCCCACGGCTTTCTCACAACATTTGGGCTTGGTTTGATCTGCACAAAGGAACAAATGCCACTGGTAGGGCGGAATGGGAGCCGGCTGAGGCGCTTGGCCTGGGGATCCGGTTGCCGAGGAGGGATCCAGGATAGGGGAAGAAGCGACAGGACGCGACATAACAAGATGTTTGGGCTTGGCTACAGTTGCATTATCCCCTGTTCTCTAGGTTCTTACCGATGCTGGTGGATAACCCCAAGCAGCGACTGTTTCTTGCTCTGCTTCCCCCTCCGGCCCTGCAAGAGCAGGTGACGGCCATCCAGCAAGAGTTTGCAGAGCAATTTGCCAGCCGAGCAGCTCTGCGCTCTCCCCCCCACATCACCCTGGTGCCGCCGTTCGAGTGGCCCAGTTCCGAGCTGCCAGCCTTGACGGGATCCCTAGAGGCCTTTGCCAAGCAGCAAACTCCCGTCGCCATCCAGTTATCCGGCTTTGGGGCCTTCGCGCCGCGTGTCATTTTTATTCACGTCGTGCCCTCCCCAGAACTGCAGCGGCTACAAGCTCAAGCCCATCACCACATGGGGCTCCTTCTCAACCGGAAAGAAACGACCGCTCAAGCCCGTCCGTTTGTGCCCCACATAACCGTGGCCTTTCGAGATCTAACCCCCGCCCACTTTCGCGCCGCCTGGCCAGAGTTCAAGACGCGTTCTTTCCAGAGTGCGTTTGTAGCGTCAGCTTTGACGCTCCTCCTCCACGACGGCAAACGTTGGCAGGTTTTTGCCCAGTTCTCGATGGGGGAATAATGGGGAACAGAAGAGGGTTGCCAACCGAAGCAGCCTACTCCACCCAGTGAGCGGCCATGTATTCCGCCAAGTCCAACACCCGCTGGGAGTAGCCCCACTCGTTGTCGTACCAAGCCATGACCTTGACCAGATCCCCATCCAGCACACTGGTCATCTCCGCATCCACAATGGCCGAGCAGTCGTGGCCGCGGTAGTCGATGGAGACCAAGGGAATATCCGAGTAGGCGAGGATCCCTTTCATCGTAGTTTCTGAGGCTTCTTTGAGGGCAGCGTTTACCTCCTCGGCAATCACGCGCCGCTCCGTCTGCACCACCAAGTCCACCAGAGACACATTGGGCGTGGGAACCCGTACCGCCACCCCATTCAGCTTGCCTTTCAGCTCCGGGATCACCAAAGCCACCGCCTTGGCCGCCCCCGTGGTGGTGGGCACCATGCTCAATGCTGCTGCCCGGGCCCGCCGCAGATCGCGGTGACCACCATCTAAGATCCGCTGGTCGCCGGTGTAACTGTGGGTGGTGGTCATGGTGGCACGGAGGACGCCGAACTTGTCCAGCAACACCTTGATGATCGGGGCAAGGCAGTTGGTGGTGCAGCTGGCGTTGCTGACAATGTTGTGCCGCACCGGGTCGTAGGTGTGTTGATTAACACCGTAGACAAACGTGGGAATGTCTCCCCCCTTGGCCGGGGCGGTGATCACCACCTTTTTGGCCCCCGCTTCTATGTGCTTAGAGGCACCCTGGTAGTCGACAAAAACACCTGTAGCTTCAATAACAAGATCCACCTTCCACTCTTTCCAGGGCAGGTTGCTGGGGTTGCGGTCGGAAACGGCATAGATATGCTTGCCGTTCACCACCAAACCGTTTTCTGCAGGCTCAACGTCTGCTCCCTGCAACGGCCCAAGGATGGAATCGTACTTGAGCAGGTGGGCAGCCGTGCGAGCATCTGAGGTGTCGTTGATGGCAACAATGTCCAGGTTGGACTGGGAGCGACCCAGCCAACAGCGCAAAAAGTTGCGACCAATGCGACCAAACCCGTTGATGGCTACCCTAACCACTGCTCCTGACCTCGCTGCTTGAAATCTCTTGGGGGCTGCTGCCTAGCACATGATATCGCAACCCCTGAACATTCTGAAGACAAAATTTGGGATCCAAGGGGTTGTCTTCGTGGACGTTGACCTGCAAACCTATGCGGAGCAGGGATTGAGCCTCTTTCAAGCGGGATAGCGCTGGTGCAGCAGAGCCATAGCCGAGGCTACATTTTCTACCCCTCGCTGCTCCAGAAGATCCGTGAACATACTATCCAGCCAGTAAAGGTGCTCGCTGATGATCTGGCTCCAGGCGCGGTAGAGTTTCACCTGGACTTCCAGGGGCAGCAGGATCAGCCCTTCGGTGGAAAGGCGTAGGGTTTGCACCTCGGTCATGCTCACTGCCGTAAAGGAGCGCCGCCGCCCCGTCAGCAGAGAAAGTTCCCCAAACAAGCGCCCGGCGTGCAGCGTGGCCAGCCAATAATCTCCCGGATGTCGCACGTACTGGCGACGCAGCTCCACCACTCCACTGAGGATCATGTACAGGTCACTGCTGGGATCCCCTTCCTGGAAGATCACCTGGCCTGGGGAAAAGCGGCTGGGCAACAGGGCTGCCGTCAATGCCTTCCACTCGGCATCTTCCAAGGATTGGAAGAGCAAATGCTCGCGAACACGCTCAAACGGATAACGGGGGCTGCTCATGATGTCGGTGGGCCAGAGGGGTACCTGAGGCCGGCTCCGTTTCATCCTACCGCTGCCGGCAGGGTGTTGGGAGATGGGAGAGAGTTGTCCCCAAAGAGTATCTAAGATGCAATGGAAAAGGTAGGTCGCTCCCAGGGATCCCATGCAGCCTGGCTCAATTGTCCGCTGCCGCAACCGCGAGTGGGTGGTGCTCCCCGCTGATTCAGAAGAAATTGTGGTGCTGCGGCCCCTCACCGGCACCCCAGAAGATGCGGTTTGCATTCACCGACACCTGATGAACCTTGTGGGCGGCACCTTGCCCTTCGAGCGAGTGGAGCCTACCGCCTTTCCTTGGCCCTCTGGGGATCATCCTGCCGATACCACCAGTACCCTTCTCCTCTGGCAGGCGGCCCGGCTGATTTTACGGGAGGGCGCAACTCCCTTTCGCTCTCTGGGGCGCCTCTCGATTCGGCCACGGGTATACCAGTTTGTGCCCTTGCTCATGGCGCTGCGCCTCGATCCGGTGCGGCTATTGATTGCCGACGACGTAGGGGTGGGCAAGACCATCGAGGCGCTGCTGATAGCCAGGGAGCTTTTGGATCGCGGCGAGATCCGACGCCTTTGTGTCCTGTGCCCTCCCTATTTGTGCGAGCAGTGGGCCAGCGAGCTGGCCGAGAAGTTTAACCTGGAGCCAGTGGTCATCCGCTCGGGAACGGTGGGGCAATTGGAGCGAAAAACCCCTGTTGGGCGCAGCCTCTACGAGCACTTTCCTGTCCAGGTGGCCAGCATTGACTTCGTCAAGACCGAGCGCAACCGCCACCCATTTCTGCAATTTTGTCCTGAGCTGGTCATTGCCGACGAAGTCCATGGGGCAGCGGCGGCCCATGGCAAAAACCAGCAGGAGCGCCACAGTCTGCTCAAAGCGGTGGCCCAAAACCCCAACCGCCACCTGATCCTGCTGACGGCAACTCCCCACAGCGGTGTCGAAGAGGCCTTCCGCTCGCTGCTGGGGCTGCTGCGGCCCGAGTTCGAGACATGGGATCTCCAGGATCTCAACGAAGACCAACGCGTCCAGCTAGCCCGTCATTTTGTCCAGCGCACGCGGCGAGATATTCGGGAAACTTGGCAGGAGCTCACCTGTTTTCCAACCCGGGAAGCTGAAGATGAAACCTACACCCTTTCTGAGGGGCAGCGCAAGCTGTTCGAGGACACCTATGGGTTTTGCTCGGAATTGGTGTGCACAGGGCAGCAACTAGAGAAGCGCCAGCAGCGAGTGCGCTACTGGGGAGCGCTGGCCCTTTTGCGCTGCGTAATGTCCAGCCCGGCGGCAGCAGTAGCGGCATTGCACAATCGCAGCGGAGCAACCCTGGAGGCAGAAGAAGAGGTTGAGGCAGAACTGAGCCGCTGGGTGTTCGAGTCGGCAGAAGAGCGTACCGACGATGAGCTGCCAACGCCAGCTCTTGAAGCCGCAGACCCAACCCTGCCGGATAGCGACCGCCGCCGGTTGCAGGCCCTGGCCCGTCTGGCCAAACAGCTCCAGGGCCCAGAGCACGACACCAAACTGGCGCGGGCCATCGAGCTGGTGAAAAAGTTGCTTCAGGAAGGTTTTCATCCCATCCTCTGGTGCCGCTACGTTGCCACTGCGGAGTATCTGGACAGTTACCTTCGGCAACAGCTGGGATCCCCAGCCCAAGTAGCCTGTGTAACGGGCAGGATGGGAGACGAGGAGCGGGAGGCCAGGATCGCGAACCTGGAAGTTGACCGACCACGGGTGCTGGTGGCCACCGACTGCCTCTCGGAAGGGATCAACCTGCAGGAAAAGTTTACAGCCGTCATCCACTACGACCTGCCCTGGAACCCCAATCGGCTGGAGCAGCGGGAGGGCCGGGTGGATCGCTACGGCCAAAAGGCCAGCCGGGTCAAGGTCATCCGCTTTTTTGGCCGCGACAACCCCGTAGATGGCGTGGTACTGGAGGTGTTGCTCAACAAAGCGCGGGAGATCCACCGCACCCTGGGCACCCACGTGCCTGTGCCGGAGGCTAGCGAAAGCGTTACCCAGGCTGTGCTCGAAGCCCTCTTCCTGCGCAAGGGACACTGGTCCGCCGAGCGCCAGCTAACCCTCGATCTTGGCGTGCCGGAAGTGGATGAGTTTCATCGGCGCTGGGATCGCTCTGTCGAACAGGAGCGGCGCAACCGCACCCGTTTTGCCCAGCGAGCCCTCAAGCCTGAGGCAGTGCAGCGGGAGCTGGAGGCCACCGATGCCGTGCTAGGGGATCCCGAAGCTGTGCGCGAATTCTTCCTGGCTGCCGCCCAGCGCCTCAACCTAGCCATAACCCCAGGGAAGCGGTCGGGGGTCTACCAGGTTAGCGTCGGCTCCGAAGCCACTGCCACCTTGCCGGAAGCCATTCGCCTGGCCCTGCCCTCTCCCAAAGGCGGGCGTTGGCTAATCAGCTTCGACTCGCCCACGCCCGAAGGTGCCGAATACATTGGCCGCAACCACCGCGTCGTGGTTGCCCTGGCCCAGTTTTTGCTGGAGGAAGCCCTCGACAACCCAGAGAAAGGGGATGCTGTCGTCTCCCGCTGCGGCGCTCTACGCACCCGAGCGGTAGTTGATCTTACAACTCTACTGCTGCTGCGGGTGCGCTACCTGGTGGAGCAACCCCAGGGGCAGCCTCTCTTGGCGGAAGAGGTGCTGGTGCTAGGCGGTGTTGGCCTGGAGAGCGGCGAGGCCCGCTGGCTGGAGACGGGCGCAGCTCTCCAACTGCTGGCCACGGCCAAGCCGGATGAGAACCTACCGCTAGCGGAAAAGCGGGAGCTGGTTCAGCATCTCCTGGCCTGTCTCGGCCCGTGGCAGGAGACAGAGGAAAACTGGGGAAGGGATCACCGGCTGCAGCAGGCGGCGCGGGAGCGGATTTTGCAGCGTGCTGCTGAGCTGGAGGCTGCCCATAGGCGCATCCGCCAAGCCGTGTCCCTACAGGGGCGGGGGCTGAAGGTGAAGCCGCAGCTTCCCCCCGATCTTTTAGGACTCCTTGTTCTCCAACCGGTGGTTTGCCGATGAGCGAGTTTTCTGGGGTACGCATCGAAGGAGGCCTGTTGGGGCCCGATATTCTCGAAAAGCTGCTGGCAGGGGATCTGCCAGGACAGAAGCCAGAAGACTTCGGCTTTAACAGCAAGCGCGGCCCAGTCGAAGAGATTGCCGCGGTCTTTGCCGATTGTCGAAAGTACTGGGAGGCCTTCCAGAGCCGCCTGCAGCGCCTGCCCGAAAGCGATCTCGCCACCAGCATCACCCGCGATGCCTGGGCGATCCCCTTCTTCAGTTTGCTGGGGATCGAGGTGCGCTATCAACCGCGCGCCTGCGAGGTGGACGGAATGAACTTCCCCATCTCGCATCGCATGGGCGAGGCGGAAGACGCGCCACCGGTGCACATCGTCGGCGCGCGCCAGGAGCTGGGCCGCGTGCCGGCTTCTGGCCGGCCTCGCCTGGCACCCCACTCGCTGCTGCAGGAGTATCTCAACCGCAGCGAGCACCTCTGGGGCATTGTTACCAACGGATTGACCCTGCGCCTCCTGCGGGACTCCACCTATGTGCGTCGGCAGGCCTATGTGGAGTTTGACCTGAAGCAGATCCTAGAGGAGCAGCGGTTTAACGACTTTGCCATCCTCTTTCGGCTGCTGCACCGCAGCCGCTTGCCCCAAACGGCAGAGCTAGCAGGGGATTGTCTGCTGGAAAAGTACTACCAACAGGCCCTGGAGCAGGGTGGCCGGGTACGGGAACGGCTGCGGGAGGGGGTTGAGGAGTGCATCAGGTTGCTGGCAAATGGGTTCCTGGCCCATCCCAAGAACCAGAGGCTGAGAGCGCGGCTCTTGTCGGATCCCAGGGAGCTCTACCGCCAACTGCTGCGCTTGGTCTACCGGTTCCTGTTCCTCTTGGTTTCCGAAGAGCGGGGGTTGATGAGCAGCGCGGCGCTCTATCGCGAGCACTACAGCGTGACGCGGCTGCGGCGGTTTTTGGATCGGCAA